>NZ_JALRGW010000015.1:370-64067 GCF_023253315.1 Aestuarium sp. | reverse complement strand
CAACGGCTGGTGCGCCCGTTTTGTTATCAACAGCCTGAAGCACCTTACCCGTGATTTCCACCAGATAGGATTGCAGAGCGCCCGTGTCCCACGATTCAAAACGTGCACCGATCTCAGCAGGCGACATGCCCTGACCGTAGCGCATAATCCCGTAGAGTTCAGAGATCATCTGCATGTCGGCGTATTCGATGCCATTGTGCACGGTTTTGACAAAGTGCCCTGCACCATCAGGACCAAGGTGATCAGCACAAGCCTCGCCGTTGAACTTTGCCGCGATGGCCTCAATGACGGGGCGGATGCCAGCCCATGCTTGGGGCGTGCCGCCGACCATGATCGACGGACCGTGACGGGCACCTTCTTCGCCTCCCGAAACGCCCATACCGATAAAGGTTAGGCCACGGCCTTCGACCAGAGCGGTGCGGCGACGGGTGTCGTGGAAATCGGTGTTTCCTGCGTCGATGATCGTGTCACCCGGTTCGAGCAGATCACAAAGTTCTTCGATCGAAGATTCGACGGGATTGCCCGCAGGAACCATCAAGATGATCGCACGGGGCGCAGGCATGTTACGCGCCATATCCGCAAGGCTCGCGTGCGAGGTCAATTTTGCAGCGAGATCGCCCGCTTCGGCAACAAATTCAGCGGTGACATCGGCGGAACGGTTGGCAACATGGAGCGCAAATCCGTTATCGAGGATATTGAGCGCAAGTGCGCTGCCCATTGTTCCGAGGCCATAGAGGCCAAGGTTGGCAATTTGAGTCATTTAAAAAACGTCCTTTTCGGGTTCGTTGTTTGCCTCTCTCTGGGTGCTCTGATAAGACTTAGACAACGAAATATAAACGTCCCTAGGCGGATATATGGTACCTTTTTTACGCACAGCCTGGACCGAAGTCGTGTCCCCGATGCTGAACCGCCCTGCGTTGGTTCAGATTGCGGCGCTGTGCATACGTGAGACCAAGTCTGGTGATGAGGTGCTTTTGGTCACATCGTCCAATGGTCGTTGGATTCTGCCGAAAGGTTGGCCCATTGACGGGATGAGCGGTTCGCAGACTGCACTGCAGGAAGCATGGGAAGAGGCGGGCGTCAAAAACGCGCGCGCTGCAAAGGAACCTGTCGGCACCTATGACGGGAAAAAGACGGTCGACAACGGGATAGAGCGGGACTGCCGCGTATATGTCTATGCGATAGAGGTCGAAAAACTGGCCAACAAATTCCCCGAGAAGGACAAGCGCAAGCGCAAATGGGTGCCGTTTGACCGCGCCGCAGACTTCGTCGAAGACGCCGATATGGCCGAATTTTTGCGAACCCTTAACGGATAGTGCTGCAAAGAAATGGTTGCAATCGTATCGGGTAATCCTTACCCGACTTGCCAATTGTAACACTTTTATGACAGGCCAATCTGATGACCTCAGAAGACAAGTCGAGCTGGAAAACCCTCGATCGCGATCTTAACCGGATTTCGACGCTCGAAACGGCAACACTCTATGTGTCGCGTCCCATGATCGGCTTCGGGCTCGGTCTGACCTTTATGGTGCTGGCTGGCTTTGCCGCGGCATTCGTGTTCGGCCTAGGCTCAGGTTCGGCTGTGGTCGTAGCTGCTGCGGTCTTTGGCGCTTACATGGCGCTCAACATCGGGGCGAACGACGTTGCGAACAACATGGGGCCTGCGGTGGGCGCGAATGCGCTGACTATGGGCGGCGCGATTGTCATCGCTGCCCTCTGCGAAAGCGCGGGCGCACTGCTCGCTGGTGGGGATGTTGTCTCGACGATTTCCAAGGGGATTATCGATCCTGCGGGCTTTGACAGCTCGATGATGTTCATCTGGGCGATGATGGCCGCGCTGGTGTCCTCGGCGCTCTGGGTGAACCTTGCGACTTGGATCGGCGCGCCTGTGTCCACGACCCACTCTGTTGTTGGCGGCGTAATGGGCGCTGGTATCGCGGCGGCAGGTCTGGCCACCGTGAACTGGACGTCGATGGGCCAAATCGCGGCGAGCTGGGTGATTTCACCTGTGCTGGGCGGCGCGATTGCTGCGCTGTTCCTGTGGTTCATCAAAACCTTCATCATCTATCGTGAGGACAAAATCGCAGCCGCACGCCGTTGGGTGCCTGTGCTAATCGGCATCATGGCTGGCGTCTTTGCGGTTTACCTCGCGGTGAAGGGCCTGAAAAAGCTGATCTCCATCGACCTCGGGCCTGCTCTGCTGATCGGTCTGGCTGTGGGTGTTGCGACATACCTTCTGTCGTCGCCTTACATCCGCAAGAAATCCCAAGGCCTCGAGAACCGTAACAAGTCGCTCAAGGTGCTGTTCGGTCTGCCGCTGGTCATCTCTGCGGCGCTGCTATCCTTTGCACACGGTGCGAACGACGTGGCGAACGCTGTTGGTCCGCTGGCCGCAATCGTTCACACCCAAGAGTTCGGTGAAATCGCTGGCAAAGTGCACATTCCGATCTGGGTTATGGTGATCGGCGCGTTGGGCATTTCGTTCGGCCTCGTCACCTTTGGTCCCAAGCTCATTCGCATGGTCGGCTCTCAGATCACGAAACTGAACCCGATGCGCGCATACTGTGTGGCTCTCTCTGCTGCGATCACCGTGATCGTTGCGAGCTGGCTGGGTCTGCCTGTGTCGTCGACCCACATCGCGGTTGGTGGTGTGTTCGGTGTGGGCTTCTATCGCGAATGGGATCACAGCCGCCGCGCGCGTAAGCTGAACCTCGATAGGCCAGAAGCAAAACGCCTCGCCCCCGAAGAGCGTCGCCGCCGTAAGCTGGTGCGTCGTAGCCACTTTATGACCATCGTCGCGGCTTGGGTCATTACCGTGCCCGCAGCGGCTGGCCTGTCGGCTGTTGTGTTCTACGTGCTCAACGGCATCTTCGGTCACTGATCTAGACTATCGGACCAAACGCAAAAGGCGGACCCTCGGGCCCGCCTTTTTCATTTCGAACTAACGACTAGGTCAAACGCCCAAGCACCAACGCATCACAGCCTTCTGAGCATGTAGACGGTTTTCTGCCTCGTCAAAGATCACCGAATGCGGGCCATCCATCACGGCGCTGGTCGCCTCATCATCGCGGTGCGCAGGCAAGCAGTGCATGAACAGCGCGTCAGGCTTTGCCGCTGCCATCAACTGTTCGTTTACCTGATAGCCCCGCAGTTGGTTATGACGGCGCTCGCGTGCAGATACGGGGTCATGCATCGACACCCAAGTATCGGTGACAACCAGATCCGCACCTTCAACGGCTTTCATCGGATCGCGCTCAATCACGATATTCGCCCCTTTGGCGCGGGCCTCTTCGACAAACACCGCTTCGGGGTCGAGCGAGGACGGACCTGTGAAGGTCAGATCAAACCCGAACTGCCCAGCCGCATGGATAAAGGACGCGCAAACGTTGTTGCCGTCACCCGACCAGACAACCTTTTTGCCCGCGATAGAACCGCGGTGCTCTTCGAAGGTCTGGATGTCAGCCATGATCTGGCAGGGGTGGGTGCGGTTGGTCAGACCGTTGATCACAGGCACGGTCGCGTACTCAGCCATCTCTAGCAGCGTTTGCTCTTCGAACGTGCGGATCATGATCATGTCCACGTAGCGCGACAGAACCCGCGCGGTGTCTGCAATCGTCTCACCATGGCCCAACTGCATATCCGCACCAGACAGCACCATCGTCTGACCGCCCATTTGGCGCACACCCACATCGAACGACACGCGAGTACGGGTCGACGGCTTTTCAAAGATCAGCGCGACCATGCGACCGTCGAGCGGTTTATCGTCGTCAGCCGATCCTTTGGGGCGACCGTTACGAGCCGCTTTCATCGCTTTGGCGTTATCAATAATCGTCCGCAGTTCTTCGGGCGAGGTGGTGTGGATATCAAGGAAGTGTTTCATAGTGTTTTCTTTCGTCGTCGGGATCGGGGCTGCGCCCTTCACCCGCGAAGGTTCAATGCCATCAGACGATCAGGCTTGCTCCAGTTTCGTTGCAGTTGTGTCGAGGCGTGTAACGGCCTCGGAAATGTCTTCGTCGGTAATGTTCAAAGCTGGCAAAAGGCGCAGCACGTTGTCACCCGCAGGAACGGTCAGAACGCCGGCGTCATAGCCCGCTTTGACCACATCGGTGTTGGTGACTTTGCATTTGAGGCCAAGCATCAGGCCAGACCCACGCACGCCCTCGAATACGTCAGGGTGTGCCGCTACCAAACCTTCGAGCTTTTGACGCAGCAGGGCCGCCTTACGGTTCACCTCTGCCAAAAACGCATCATCCGCGATGGCCTTCATCACCGCGTTCCCAACCGCACAAGCGAGTGGGTTGCCGCCGTAGGTCGACCCGTGGGTGCCTGCCGTCATGCCAGATGCCGCGTTTTCAGTGGCCAGAACGGCGCCCAGCGGGAAACCACCGCCGATGCCTTTGGCGACCATCATGATGTCAGGCGTCACGCCTGACCATTCATGCGCAAAGAGTTTACCCGTCCGGCCCATGCCGCACTGAACCTCGTCGAGGATCAACAGAATACCGTGCTGGTCGCACAGATCGCGCAGACCCTTCAGGCACTGATCAGGAAGCGGACGAATGCCGCCCTCGCCCTGCACAGGCTCGATCAGGAGCGCACCGACATCAGCCTCTGCCGCCGCAGCGGTCAGCGCCTCGTGATCCCCCCATTTCAGGTGCTTGAACCCAGGCAGGAGCGGGCCAAAGCCCTTGGTCATTTTCTCGGACCCTGCCGCAGCGATACCAGCCGACGAACGACCGTGGAACGATCCTTCCAACGCAATGATGGTCGTGCGCTCTGGCTGACCTTTTTCGTAGTGATACTTCCGCGCCATTTTCACGGCGAGTTCGCAGGACTCTGTCCCCGAGTTGGTAAAGAACACGGTATCCGCAAAGGTCGCCGCGACCAGACGGTCCGCCAATTCCTGCTGAGCCGGAATGTTATAAAGGTTCGACACGTGCCACAGCGCGTTGGCTTGGGTCGTCAGGGCTGCCACCAGATCAGGGTGCGCATGGCCAAGAGCGTTCACCGCAATCCCTGCCCCAAGGTCGAGATAACGTCGGCCCGATGCCTCCACCAGCCAAGAGCCTTCGCCAGAGACGAAAGACAGAGGTGCACGGTTATAAGTCGGCAAGACTGAGGGGATCATGGATAAACCCTTTGTAAATAGAAGCCTGATTGGTGCCGCAGGGGCAAAGGCGTGTCAATGTATAAGGAAGTCAGATGGATGCGCAAAAAGGCGCACGGCGCTAAAAATTAGCGTCGGCGTCGAATCAGTGTGATTTTCGCATTGGTCATCATGGGGCCGCGTATAGGCGACCCCGAGATATTCGCAAAGTGTTTTGTCAGGCTTTCAGGCGGTAGCCGCGCTTGAACCAATACCAGCAGATCGACATGACGACCGCACAGGCCAAGATTGCCACCCACAGGCCGCGCCATGGGCTTCCGTCCGACACACCGATCATGCCGAAACGAACACCGTCGATGATGTAGAAAAACGGGTTCACGTGGCTGAGTTTGTTCAACACAGGCGGCAGCGCGTCGATGGAATAGAACGTCCCCGACAAGAACGACAGAGGCGTCACGACAAAGTTCGAAATCGCAGCAAGCTGGTCGAATTTATTGGCGAAAATGGCTGCGATGATACCCAAGCCGCCCATAAACACAGCGCCCAGCACCACAAAAACCAGAACCCACTGCGGATGCTGCATCCCAACGCCGAGGAACAGCCAGACGCCAATCGCGATCACCACAGCCACCAAAAGGCCACGCGCAACCGCACCTGCGATGTATCCCGTCACCAATTCACCCGCCGACAAGGGCGGCATCAGCGTGTCCACGATATTGCCCTGCACCTTGGCCGAGGTAAGCGAAGAGGACGAGTTCGCAAACGCGTTCTGGATCACCGTCATGGTCAGGATACCCGGTGCGAGGAAGTGCATGAACGGCACGCCCATCACGTCACCGCGTTGCGATCCAATCGCGATGGTAAAGATCAAAAGGAACAGGCCCGCGTTGATCAACGGCGCCATAAGCGTCTGTGACCAGACGTTCAGGAATCGCAAAACTTCGCGTCGGCACAGGGTATAGAGGCCCAACCAGTTCACTTTTCCGAACCTACGCACACCCATTCCGGCATCTTGTGACATCTTTGCCTCCGTTTTCGCGATTCGAACGCTTGTATCCCGCGCCCACGTGCTTAGAATAGTCCCTTGACCAATGATGCAAGGTCGGATGCGCAGATGCGCCCGCCCAATTAGCCAAAGGAACGCAATATGTCCTGGACCGACGAACGCGTCGAGCTCTTGAAAAAGATGTGGGGCGAAGGCCAGTCGGCCAGCCAGATCGCCAAAGAACTTGGCGGGGTGACCCGAAATGCGGTCATCGGTAAGGTGCATCGTCTTGGCCTATCGAACCGCACGACTGGCGCGGCTCCTGCAGCGCCCGCAAAACCTGCCAAAGAGGCAAAACCCGCAGCGCCCAAGGTCGCCAAGGCGGAACCGAAACCCGCAGCGGCTGCAGCGCCCAAGCCGAAGGCAGAGCCGAAACCGGCTGAAACGACGCTCGCGCCGATCCCGATGAGCCCTGCACGCAAGGCGATCATCCCAGCGGGTCAGCCTCTGCCGCCGCAGCCGTCTGCAAATGAAATCTCGCCCGAGGCTCTGGCCAAGGTGAACGAGGTTGAAAAGACCGCAAAGAAACTGTCGCTGATGGAACTGACCGAGCGGACCTGCAAATGGCCGATCGGCGACCCTGCAACGCCGGACTTCTGGTTCTGCGGTCTGCCGACCCAACAGGGTAAGCCCTACTGCGAAGCCCACGTTGGCGTGGCCTTCCAACCCATGAGCGCCCGCCGCGACCGTCGTCGCTAAGCGTTCAGCACAAATGATACCGAATGAAACCCGCCCGTGACGGCGGGTTTTGTTTTACAAACTGACGGATCCCATTCTAGCGTCACCGCATGACATTTAGTGACGACACCCGCACCCGCATCCGTGACAGCTTTGCCAAACAATCGGCGATGGCGTTGATCCATGCCGAAATCCCCGTGATCGAAGAAGGCCGCGCCGAGATCGAAATCCCGCATTGGGACGGGGTTCTCCAGCAGCATGGATATGTGCACGGTGGCGTCGTTGGAATGATTGCGGATTCTGCGGCGGGCTATGCTGCGATGACCGTGGTGCCAGAGGGAACATCCGTTCTCACCGTCGAATATAAGATCAACATGGTTGCCCCAGCCAACGGCGATAAGATCGTCGCCAAAGGTTCAGTGCTGCGGGCGGGACGGACCCTGCTGTTGACCAAGGCCGATGTCTATGCGGTCAAGGATGGCACCGAAACGCTCTGCGCGGTGATGCAACAGACCATCATGGCAATGCACGGCAAAGGCGAACGCTAAGCGGCGACAAACTGTTTCCCCAGCGTAAAGTCATATGCGCACAAGGCCCTTTTGCTATATGAAGCAAGGATGCAGCCTCAACTGCGCGGGTTCATTTGATAGGTAGTCGAATGTCGTTACGGTGGCTTTTAGGTTTTGTTTTCATTGCTTTAATAAGCTGCGGCGAAGCCCCCTCCCGCGCCGAAAACGTGCGAATTCTACTTTTGGGCGATTCGATGATGGCCTTCAATCGCGGTTCTGGTTCAGCCGTTTCAGATGCGATTGAGGATCAACTTGGCGAAGAAGTTGTTGATCGCTCTGTCTCTGGCGCACGGATCAACTATGCGCTCCCCGTCAGCGGTGCAGCAGGCCTTAGTATCCCGAAACAAGTGATTGATGGCCCATGGGAATGGGTGGTCATGAATGGCTACGGCAATGATATTCTGTTCGGCTGTGGCTGCCGCGCCTGCGACCGTCAGGTGGATCGCCTAATCAGCGCGGATGGTCTTTCAGGGTCGATACCAGAGTTCGTTGCGACCCTGCGTGCGCGTGGTGCAAAGGTGATCTATTCTGGCTACCTCAGAACCCCTGGTATCCAAGCCCCCGTCGAAAGCTGCGGTGTCGTGGGCGACGAACTGGATCGTCGACTGGCGCTCATGGCTGCAGCGGACGATGGCATCACCTTTGTCGCGATGTCAGACCTCGTACCCTTTGGTGACCGCAGTTATCACGGCCTCGACCTCGTCCACCCGTCGCCCAAAGGCAGCCAAGCCATCGGCGCACGGATCGCAAAAATCATCGCAGCAAACGATTAGCGCCCGTTTTCCCGTTCCGCCCATCGGCGTAGCGGCTCCATCGCAGCGAGCAACCCTTCGCCCTGCGGGGTCAGCGCATATTCCACACGCGGCGGTATCTCGGCAAAAGCCGTGCGACTGATCAAACCATCGCGGGTCAGTTCGTCCAAGGCAGCACTCAGTACCTTGTCCGACACGCCTGCCAGCGCGTCCTTCAAGTCGCCATATCGCAGCGTCCCACGGGACAGCACATCCAGCACCCGCGCCTTCCAGCGTTTGGACACGAGGCCCATCGCCAGCTCATAAGGGCAGTCGGTGCTGCGGGTACGGTACGAATACTTCATTCCTTACCAATACGTGAGCGAACCGCCCCCTGTCTAGCACCACTTCCCAGATGCCATTTACAACGCTATATGCGCCCCATGTCCCAGAACCCGCCAAACCTCCGCCCCGACCTTGCCCCGAAACCTCGCTTTTCGGAGCCGAAACGTAACGGCCAGCCGACCATCGGCATGGTGTCCCTCGGCTGCCCCAAGGCTTTGGTCGACAGTGAACGCATCCTGACCCGCCTGCGGGCCGAAGGCTATGCGATCAGCCCTGACTATTCGGGCGCGGACGCAGTGATTGTGAACACCTGCGGGTTCCTCGACTCGGCCAAGGCGGAAAGCCTTGATGCGATCGGCGAAGCCCTCGTGGAAAATGGCAAAGTGATCGTGACCGGCTGTCTGGGCGCCGAACCCGATTACATCCGTGAACACCACCCGAATATCCTCGCCGTCACGGGGCCGCACCAATACGAACAGGTGCTCGACGCTGTGCATGGCGCTGTGCCGCCCTCGCCCGATCCCTTCATCGACTTGCTGCCGGCCTCGGGCGTGAAACTCACCCCGCGCCACTACAGCTACCTCAAGATCTCTGAGGGCTGTAACCACAAGTGCAAGTTCTGCATCATCCCCGACATGCGCGGCAAACTCGCCTCGCGCCCTGCCCACGCTGTGATCCGCGAGGCGGAAAAGCTGGTCGAGGCGGGCGTCAAAGAACTGCTCGTCATTTCGCAAGACACCAGCGCATACGGCGTTGACATCAAACATGCGACCGAGCGGGACCACCGCGCGCATATCACGGACCTTGCTCGTGAGCTGGGCAGCTTGGGCGCTTGGGTGCGGCTGCACTACGTCTACCCCTACCCGCATGTGCGTGACCTGATCCCGCTGATGGCAGACCGCCTGATCCTGCCCTATCTGGATATCCCGTTCCAGCACGCGCACCCTGACACGCTCAAACGCATGGCCCGCCCTGCGGCGGCAGCCAAAACGCTGGACGAGATCGCGGCGTGGCGGTCGGTCTGCCCTGATATCACCCTGCGTTCGACCTTTATCGTCGGCTACCCGGGTGAGACCGAAGCGGAATTCCAGACGCTCCTTGATTGGCTGGACGAGGCGCAACTCGACCGCGTGGGCTGCTTCCAATACGAAAACGTGGATGGCGCACGGTCGAACGACCTGCCCGATCACGTCCCTGATGAGGTGAAGCAAGACCGCTGGGACCGCTTTATGGAAAAGGCTCAAGCCATTTCCGAAGCCAAGCTACAGGCCAAAGTCGGCAAAACCCTCGAAGTCATCGTGGACGACATCGACGAGGACGGCATCGCAACCTGCCGCACATGGGCCGACGCCCCCGAGATCGACGGCAACCTCTTTATCGACGAAAGCACCGAAGGGTTGTCAGTGGGTGATATTGTTACCGTTGAGGTAGACGAAGCGGGCGAGTATGATTTGTGGGGTGTGTTGAAGTAACCTCGCAGTCGAAATTGTCCCAGAAAATAATCTATTATTGCGATGAATCGCATATTCGAGGCTCCAAATGGTTCGGGGTCGGTGGCTTGGCGATCCCTCTTGATCAACTACCTTTTGTTGAAGGCGCCATATATGCGCTTCGAGCGAGCCAAGGGTATGATGGTCAAGACAATCAAATCCAGTACAAGACCGCAAAGAAGCGTCGAGATAATATATATCGCGCATACATCGACCTTTTAGCTGCACTCATAAAAGATAAGCATGTCCACTTGCATCTACGTTTTAAATACGCTCACGGCGAAAGGGTGGACACTTCAAGTATTAGTAAGGCCTTTTATTCGCTCCTTTTGCATCGCGCCGGCAGGCAATTCGGATCAAGTGCGAAGTTAATTATTCGACCTGACAATGGTTGCTGCACAGAGTATCTTCCACAAATAAAATCAGGATTAAATGCGGATATTCTTCGCCGACGCTACTCGGGTAACAGCACCGCGGTAATAGATATTTCACCGTGCGACAGTGCCTTCCATCACCCACTACAGCTCCTCGATGTAACTTTGGGTGCAATTAGCTCCGCGAGAAATGGTTATCATTTAGATGGTAGCACTGGCGAATTTAAATCTGAATTAACAAAATACGCTCTTAAAAAACTAGGCCTTACGGATGAAATTTATGATACACCGATTAACTCGGCTCATCTAAACATCTGGAATGTTAGGTGAATTTCACGGCCCCAAGATGCTATTCGCTAAGCGAAAGGCAAAGACATCTCTTCGGTTTTCGCATCTAGGGACGTCTCAAATATAGGAAATGCACGTAAAAAGTCAACATACAGATGAACTCAAGTCTTCAGATATTCTCACCCCATCCCCTCCAAATAGACCCTAACCGCCTCCTGCACGTGGCGGAACCTGTCTCCGCCGAGGTGTTTGCCGCCGAACCAGCGGGTGACGCAGATGAGGTGTCCTCGGAGGCCTTCGCGCTCTAGCATCCGCACGATCACCATGCCCGCGCCGCTTTCGCCGTCGTCGTTTTTCAGCGGCCCATCGTCGAGTAGCACGGCCCATGTGTTATGGGTCGCCTTGGCGAATTTCTTGGTCTTGCACAGCTCTTTGATGAACGCCTTTGCGTCCTCTGCACTGCTGCAGGGCGCGCCAGAGACCGCGTATTTCGACCCACGGTCGCTGATGACATTGTCGATGATCTTCATGCCCGCGACCCTAGTCCGTGAGGGCCGCAGGCGAAAGGGTTACTCGCTGATGGCAGCGTTGTCTTGGGTCGTGATGCTCTGCAGGTAAGACAGGATAAAGTCCTGCACGACGGGATCGGTGATCCCCACGTGGCGCATTTTCGTCCCCGGCATAAAGCCGCTGTTGTCCTCCATCCACGCCCGCAGCGCGGCAGGGGTCCAGACGATGCCAGAGGCCGCCAGAGCGGTGGAGTAGTCATAATCCGCAACGGTCCCGGCCCCACGGCCCACAACGTTCACGAGAGGCGGGCCATAGCTCGGGTCGGTGGGGTTATCGGCGTGGCAACGGTGGCATTCCGCGTCAAAGAGTTTCTCGCCCGCCTCAACTTTGATCTCGTTGTAGGAGTCCGCGAAAGCGGGGCTCGACAGAGCGATCAGCGCAAGGGTCGCAGCGGTTTTAAAGTAGGTCATAGTGCCCTCCTGAATGAATGCGCCAAGGCTACGCCTCTGGTCAGCAGGAAGGTTGACCCAGATCAACGAAGGCGGGTCTGAGCCTAGTCCTTTGGTCGTAGAAATCGCAATTAAAGCGCGGAAAGCACCACCCAGAGGAGGAAAACAACGGCAGCGGTGATCGTGTAGACCTCGACCCGACCGAGTTGGACCATGCGGACCTGAGGTGGCGGATTGTGGAATTCGACACGCGGTTTCGGCGGTTTGATCTCGTTCACGACGCCCTCTTCTAAGAGCGCCATCAAAAGCTGATCGCCTGTCAGGGATTCACCATATTGGCTGCTAATCCGAACCGTCGGCCAAAGCGGGAACTGAGAGAGTTGACCGTCTTTGTTCTCGACCGTCATGGCGAGGACCGCTGTATCGAGCACATCAAACCCGATGATCGTCACAGCGTCGCTTGGGCTGTCTGGCCGTCCTGCGTCGTGGATCACTTTGGCAGGCAAAAGGGATTTAACTGTGTAACTCATCCCGGAACCGCCGGCCTTTCATCAGTCTATCAGCGCGGCCTTGATACGGTCCAAATGCGCGCAACCTTGCCAAACACCACACCCACTATCGACATTCAGCCAACCCCGAGGTGTGTAGCGACGTGCGCAAACACGGCACTTCCTCAAAAGCTCGTCAGCCTGCACGTCGTCCACATGTCCTTCTGCTAAGGCAGCAAGAATATCTGCCGCGCAGGGTGGAACGTGAATCATAGTAATGGCTGTCTTAAAGTCTGATTGTCTTAGTGACGTCATCTCACATCCCGCAGCCTAGCGTGTGTTTCATTTGGTTAGGGTAACGGTTCCAAAGGGAGGCATTTTACATACCACTGACAAAAAACACTGACCGAGTGAAAAAATTCGACGGACTTTCGTTTAGTCCCCGTTTCAAGGTGAGTATTTGATCAGTCAGGATTATCGCGATGAAACACCTCCGCGCCTATGCAACGCCACTCACGATCGGCACCTTCCTCATTATGGGGGCGACCGGCATTCTGATGTTTTTCCATACCAATACGACGCTGAACAACGTCGTTCATGAATATGTCGGGCTGGTTATGGTCGCGGCGGTTCTTTTGCACGTTGTGCTGAACTGGCGTGCATTTCAGACCTATTTCAAACGGCCTGTCGCACTGACGCTGATGACGGCGTCTGCGGTGATGCTTGCGGCGTCTTTCGTGTCACTCGGGGATGATGCAGGTGATGCGCGTCCTGACATTATCGCATTGCAGATGGTTAGCTCTGCATCGCTGACAGACCTCGCTCCGCTGATGGGGACCGATGCCGAGAGCCTCATTGCGAAACTGGCCGAACAGGGCCTGACCGCAACAGCGGATCAGACCCTGATCGACCTCTCTGATGGTGACATGCGCGGCGCGATCAGCCTACTCTCTGCCGTCAAAGGCTAAGCAGGTTCGCTCGCCAATTCAGCAAAGGACGCTTTGTTCTGACAATACTGCGGGGGCTCGTCTCCCGCGGATGCGTTTTTGAGCCAATGCTTGCAATGTTCGGGGGATGGGCACGCGCGGCAACGGGTTATGTGATCGGCATATTCCGCCGTAGAAATATGGCCTTCACGCATGGCTTCCGCCAGATCGACCTCACAATGTTTCGCCATAGCGAGGGTCAGCCAAAAATGTTCCCGAATATCGCCCAACCGCTGCATCGGTTCATCCTTTGTATGTCTTAATCCAATCAAGCAGCGTTGTGCGCCAAGTCGCTGACGCCCGCATTGCGCCAGATCAAAACGGCGCACCGTTGACGCATATCAAGGCACCCTTCCTACATCAGGCCTAAAGTCCCCCATCAGACACGAACAGAGGACGACGCCATGACAGAGAACACCGCCGCGATTGCCACAGAGGCTCAGGACCCCTCTGTCGAGGCCAAACCATCTGCCCCTCGTCACCGCCACACACGCATGGCCCGCATTCCCTATGAGGCCGAAAAAGCCAAACTTCAGGCGGAAATGCTCAAGGTGCAGCACTGGGCCCAAGAAACAGGCCAGAAGTTCGTCATCCTGTTCGAGGGCCGTGATGCTGCAGGCAAAGGCGGTACGATCAAACGGTTTATGGAGCACCTGAACCCACGTCATGCGCGGGTTGTGGCACTGAACAAACCGACCGAAACTGAACGCGGCCAGTGGTTCTTTCAGCGCTACATCGAACATCTGCCAACGGCGGGCGAAATGGTGTTCTACGACCGCAGTTGGTATAACCGCGCAGGCGTCGAACGGGTCATGGGGTTCTGTGAACCCAACGAATACCTAGAATTCATGCGCATGACCCCCGACCTCGAACAGATGCTCGTTCGGTCTGGTATTCGGCTTTATAAATACTGGTTCTCAGTCACCCGAGACGAACAGCTTCGCCGCTTTAAGGCCCGCGAAACCGATCCACTGAAGCAATGGAAGCTGTCCCCGATTGATAAGGCGTCGCTCGACAAATGGGATGACTACACCGAGGCAAAAGAGGCGATGTTCTTTTACACGAACACCGCCGATGCGCCGTGGACCGTAGTAAAATCGAACGACAAGAAACGGGCGCGGATTAATTGTATGCGCCACTTCCTATCGACCCTCGATTATCCAGGCAAAGACCCGTCAATCGCCGTACTCCCCGACCCCGAAATCGTAGGCTCTGCGGATAAGGTCATCCACACCGACGAACATATTCTGGGCAAGGCGCTCCACCCCGAGACGCGCAAGGTTAGCCGTTCGTCACGAGCCTAAACAGGATCACGAGCCAAGCCATCCCGACGCCAACAGCAGAAACCGCGACGGCGGCGCTGCCTGCGTCTTTGGCTTGGCCTGCGCGGTCACGGCGCTGGGTTGAGATGTCGTCGACAACGCGCTCAATCGCTGTGTTGATGCACTCCATCGCCAAAACGAACACACCGCCCATAATGATCAGCGCGGTTTCACCCGCCGTCAGCGGCAAAATCACGGCCAAAGGGATCGAGACCGCGTTGGCCCAAATCCACTGCATCAGCGATTGTTCGGTTTTCCAAACGTGAACCCATCCCTGCCATGACCAAATAGCCCTTTGGCGGATGCGCATAATACCTTGCATGATCTTCCCCACTGACCGCTCCTCTCTGCCGTTGGTGCAGAGAAGTCTAATTCGGCGCTCATAACAGCGCGAGTTAAAAGCTTTGTGTCAGTTTCAGATTGCACCCACAGCACGGCGCACCGCGGCAACACGATCCGCGTTCGCGGGGTGAGAGCCAAGAAACTGATCCCCCGGGTCAGGAATACGGGCAAAGAATGCAGCCCCGCGCAGCGCATCATACCCCGCTGCTGTCACGATACGGGCGGCCATCATATCCGCCTCTAGCTCGTAATCCTTGGAATAGGCACGGGAGGCCACAGCGGCACCAATCTCTCGCGCGGCTTGGACATTCGACGGGAGGCCCGTACCAGCAACCCCCGCCAATTCGCCAAAGATCATCGCGCCGACCGCCGCGTTGCGTTGTGTCCGTTCCAAATGCCCAGCGATGTGGTGCGAGGCTTCATGCGCCAAAACAAAGGCAAACTCGTCCTCGTTCTGGATGTCATCCAGTAGGGCTAGCGTAAACGCGATCACAGGACGCCCCGACCGATCCACGGTCTGAAACGCATTGGCCTGCGCACCGGGGGTGTCATCAATCACAATACGGAAATCGCAGTTGCGACGCGCATCTGTTCGAACGCAAATCTCTTCGACAAAGGGTTCCACGTCCTGCACCACGGCCACGAACATATTCGCGGTTTGGCGATCAGGCGTGACGGAAACAGCCTTGGGCGCAACGGTGGCCACGGTGATTGGTGGCATTGAACAACCAGCCAACCCGAAAACACCAAACATGAGAATGAGGAACGCCCGCATTGGCCTCTCGCTTTGCTTTGCGGCACCTTATCATTCCGCCGACGGCCCGTAAGCCCCTGATGCCGCGTCCTCACGGGATTGGCATCTCCTCTTTTCAAGTCGCGATTGCAGGTCTAGGCTGATCTCATGTTTACGATTGAACACGATTTCGATGCCACCGTCGTGACCTTGGTCGACGAAGACGCAGCCTTTTTGCAAGAGGATGTGACCGTCTCGGCGTTCGAGGATTGCATCACGGTTCAGCAGTTGGACCCGCGCACCGATCAGGTCGTTAAAATCACCCTGTCGCTGAGCCAGCTCCGCGATCTTGAGGCGGCATTGGATCTGCCAGAAGGTGTCTATCGTCTGCGCAAGGACGGCTAGACGATCCGAAACACCTTATCCCGCGATGTTGCGCCACGGATCAGATCGAGCCGCGTTTTGGGCACGCCCAGCGCTTTGGACAGCAGTTTGACCACCGCTTTGTTCGCTTTGCCGTCCTCAGGCACCGTGGTCACGTAGACACGGATCGTGTCATCTTCGAAGAGGATACGGTCACGGCTGGCCTTGGGTGTTACCCGCACAGCGATTTCAGCGCCCTCTACGGCAAGATGGGAAAGATCAGTCATAGCGACGGGTTTAATCTGCCGCTGCGTATAATTCTACCGATTGAATTCGGTCCCGTTAATGCCGATATCCCTAGTGAAGCAGGAGATTTTGATGACCGACACGACTATTCCGCCCCTCACCCGCAATGACGCCGCCGTAGATTTCCTTTTGACCCGCCGGTCGCGTCCCGCGAAAATGATCAAAGGGCCGGGGCCAGATCGTGCCGCATTGGAAACCATCCTAACCGCCGCAGCCCGCACACCCGACCACGGCGCATTGGTGCCATGGCGGTTTATCGTGTTGAGCAAAGAGGCTCTCGAAACCTACGCAGGCGCATTGCAAGCAGCGGGAGAGCGGCTAGGCATCGAACAAAGCAATATCGACAAACCCGCAACCGTCTACGCACAGTCTCCCTGCGCCGTTGTGGTCGTCTACAGCCCCAAAGACGCGGCAAAGGTGCCTGCGATCGAACAGCAGTATTCGGCGGGCGCTGTTTGCCTCAGCCTCGTCAATGCGGCACTCGCCACGGGTTGGGCTGCGTCATGGGTGTCTGGCTGGCATAGCCACGATCCACAGTTCACCGCCGAACAGTTGGGCGTCACCGCAGACGAAAAGGTTGCGGGCATCATCCATATCGGCACCGAAGGCATGGTGCCCCCAGAACGTCCGCGTCCTGACCTCGACCAGATTGTGACGTGGAAATGATCCTCGGCGATTTCTTTAAGGCCGTCGCTCAACTGGGCGATAGCCGTTTCCAGCGGGTTGTGATGCTCGGCATCGGGCTGACCATTGCCCTGCTCGTTGCGATCTACGCGGGCTTTCTGATGTTGATCGACTGGGCAGACCCCTCTGCCCTAACGCTCCCCGGGGTGGGTCAGGTCACGTGGCTGGGCGATCTGCTGTCGTGGGGGTCGCTGATCCTGATGATCGTGGCATCTATGTTCCTGATGGTGCCTGTCGCATCTGCGATGACGTCACTCTTTTTGGATGACGTGGCCCAAGCGGTTGAGGATCGCCATTATCCCCACCTGCCACCTGTCCCTCATGTGGGATTCTGGGACGGCCTGCGTGACACGATCAACTTCCTCGGCGTGCTGTTGGTCGGCAACATTCTGGCGTTCGTTCTGTCGACGCTCCTGCCGATCTTCGCACTTCCGATATTCTACATGCTGAACGGCTACCTACTGGGTCGGGAATATTTCACCCTCGCCGCCCAGCGCCGTGAGGGTCGCGAAGGCGCCAAAGCCATGCGTCGGCACTATTCGGGACAAATCTGGGTCGCGGGCTGCCTAATGGCAGTGCCACTATCGTTTCCGCTCGTAAACCTGTTCATTCCGGTGCTCGGCGCGGCGACATTTACCCACCTCTATCACCGGCTCGCGTCTCGCTGATTATTCAGCGGGACGGCTCACTTCGGGTGTGCTCATTCGGTGGAACCAATCTAGGTCGCGCACCGAAATCAGGCCCGACAGGATCACACCCGCGATCACACCCCAAAGCGGAACAGCCACCATCGTGGTGATCCACGCCTTGCGCTTAAAGCTAAAGTTCGCAGGGGACGATGCATGGGTCCCTTTGACCACCTCGCCCGCCTCACCCTGCGTTTCGAGCCGCAGCGGCAGGACGATAAAGAACACCATGAACCAGATCACGGCAAAGAGGACAAATGCGGACGTCGGAGCCATCGGACTCTCCTGTTAAAGTAAGGGGCGACGGACCGCCCCTTTTGTTTGATGCTTACATACTCTGCTTCAGGTCAGGGGCAAGCCTTAGACCTGCTCAAGCTCGACCAAGCAGCCGTTGAAATCTTTGGGGTGCAGGAACAGAACGGGTTTCCCATGCGCCCCGATTTTCGGCTCGCCTGTGCCCAGAACCCGTGCGCCTTGCTCTTTGAGCTTGTCACGCGCCGCGAGGATATCGTCGACCTCATAGCAGATGTGGTGAATGCCGCCCGCTGGGTTCTTTTCCAAAAAGCCCGCAATCGGAGAGTTCTCGCCCAACGGATACAGGAGTTCGATCTTTGTGTTCGGCAGTTCGATGAACACAACGGTCACGCCGTGATCAGGTTCGTCCTGCGGCGGGTTCACTTTGGCACCCAAAGTATCACGGTATTGCGCCGATGCGGCCTCTAGGTCCGGCACTGCAATGGCAACATGGTTCAAACGTCCGATCATGCGATCTCTCCCTCATAGCTTTGATCACCTTATCGCGGGTTCCGCCCCCCAAGGCAAAGCTGTCGTTTCGTCGCGGATTAATCTTTCATCAACCATGCTGGTGTTTTCTGACCTCATCCAACCCCGACCAAAGGGCCTGATGATGGACAGCCAAACCGATTTTATGATGACCCTCCCCCCCACCGCCAGCCGCCCCTTGGCTGGGCTGACGCTGCTCTTGGTCGAAGACAGCCGTTTCGCGTCCGAGGCGATGCGCCTCATGACCCAGAGGTCGGGCGCACGATTGCGGCGGGCGGATACGCTGGCGAGCGCGCGAATGCATCTACGCGTCTATCGTCCTGCCGTCGTGGTCATCGACCTAGGCTTGCCTGATGGCTACGGCGAAGGATTGATCACGGACCTGTCCCGCGCCCACCCCCGCGTTGATGTGATTCTCGGGACAAGCGGTGATCCAGACGGCGAAATGCGCTCAGTCGTGGCGGGTGCAGATGGGTTTCTGCCCAAACCAGTGGGGTCTTTGGCCGCGTTTCAGTCGCTCATCCTCAAGCACCTCCCGACGGATCGGCAACTACACGGATTGCGGGTTGTGACGAATGACAATGTCGTCCCTGATCTCGTGGCCTATGAGGACGACCTCGCCCAAGCAGCAGAGGTTCTGTCGCACTGCCATGACGGTCGGTCGCTCGACTATGTGACGCAGTTTCTATCGGGCATCGCCCGCAGTGCCGACGATCACACCCTCACCCACGCGGTCGCGGCGCTGGACCAATGCCGCCATGATGGACAACCGATTCTCCCGTCGTTGTCGCGGGTCATGGCGCTGGTGCAGGATCGTCTATCGGCACCGTCAGGACCGAGGCTACAGTAACCACAGACTACTTCGGATTGTTGCGACTGTCCGATCAATGCCACAATCACGTGCCTAGATTCCTCAAAAAAGGCACAAACCGTCCGCCAAGCAGCCCTAGTCAGATGTCAAACCTAATCTCAACGCGGCCCACGCCGTTAAGAGAGTTAGGAGTGAGATCATGGTAAAAATTATCGACCATATCTGGTCAGAGGACAAAGGCAGCGACCTTGTAGATTGGGTCGTATTGACTGCTGGCCTCATTATGCTGGCCGTTGCCGTAGTTGCCGTGATCGATACATCGACTGGAAAATTTGCTGCGGATAGCCTCCCTCTCTACACCGCAACTGGCGTTTAAGACTTAATCCTCCACGTAAAAAGGCCGGTCAGGTTTCCCTACCGGCCTCTTTGTTTATCTGGCGTTTGCCTTACTTTTCCTGCGGAACAACGCGCAGGTTCAGTTCGCGGAGCTGTTCGTTGGTCGGATCGCTCGGCGCGTTCATCATCAGGTCTTCTGCGCGCTGGTTCATCGGGAACATGATGACTTCGCGGATGTTCGCTTCTTCAGCCAAGAGCATCACGATACGGTCGATGCCTGCTGCGCAACCACCGTGCGGCGGAGCGCCGTATTGGAACGCGTTAACCATGCCGCCGAACCGCTTTTCGACTTCTTCTTTGCCGTAGCCAGCGATTTCAAAGGCTTTGAACATGATCTCAGGCTTGTGGTTACGGATCGCGCCCGACACCAGTTCGTAGCCGTTACAAGCAAGGTCATATTGGAACCCACGAACGGCCAGCGGATCGCCCAACAGCGCGTCCATACCACCTTGCGGCATCGAGAATGGGTTGTGTTCGAAGTCGATTTTGCCAGTCTCGTCGTCTTTTTCGTAGATCGGGAAGTCCACGATCCAAGCAAAGGCGAAACGGTTCTTGTCGGTCAGGCCCAGTTCTTCGCCGATGACGTTCCGGGCTTTGCCAGCAACCGATTCAAAGGCTTTCGGCTTACCACCGAGGAAGAACGCCGCGTCACCGATACCGAGGCCAAGCTGCTGACGGATCGCTTCGGTGCGCTCTGGGCCGATGTTTTTAGCAAGCGGGCCAGCCGCTTCCATTTCACCGTCAGTTTCACGCCAGAAGATGTAACCCATGCCCGGCAGACCCTCTTTCTGAGCGAAAGCGTTCATGCGGTCACAGAATTTACGGCTGCCACCTGTCGGCGCAGGAATTGCGCGCACTTCGGTGCCGTCTTGTTCGAGCAGTTTCGCAAAGATCGCAAAGCCAGACCCGCGGAAGTGTTCCGAGCAGTCCTGCATTTTAATCGGGTTGCGAAGGTCGGGTTTGTCCGAACCATACCACAGCGCCGCGTCTTTGTAGGAAATCTGGGTCCAGTCGCGGTCGACCTTTTTCCCGCCGCCGAACTCTTCAAAGATGCCAGCGATCACGGGCTCAACGGTGTCGAACACGTCTTGCTGGGTGACGAACGACATTTCCATGTCGAGCTGGTAGAAGTCAGTCGGCGAACGGTCAGCGCGCGGGTCTTCGTCGCGGAAGCACGGCGCGATCTGGAAGTATTTGTCGTAGCCCGACACCATGATCAGCTGTTTGAACTGCTGCGGTGCCTGCGGCAGTGCGTAGAATTTGCCCGGGTGCAGACGCGACGGAACGAGGAAGTCACGTGCGCCTTCAGGCGAGGAAGCCGTGATGATCGGGGTCTGGAATTCGCGGAAACCTTTGTCCCACATGCGACGACGCATGGAGGCAACAACGTCAGACCGCAGCTTCATGTTGGTCTGCATCGCTTCGCGGCGCAGATCGAGGTAGCGGTATTTCAGACGGGTTTCTTCGGGGTATTCCTGATCGCCAAACACCATCAGCGGAAGTTCAGCGGCTGCGCCCAGCACTTCGATGTCGCGAACAAAGACTTCGATTTCGCCGGTTGGCAGTTTCGGGTTCACCAGCTCTGGATCGCGGGCCTTCACCTCGCCATCAATGCGGATACACCATTCCGAACGAACCTTTTCGACAGCTGAGAACGCAGCCGAGTCGGGGTCGCAGAGAACCTGCGTCACGCCGTAGGTGTCGCGCAGGTCGATAAAGAGGATACCGCCGTGGTCGCGCACACGGTGGACCCAGCCCGACAGGCGGACGGTCTCACCAACGTTGTCTTTCGTCAGTGCGGCGCAGGTATGAGTGCGATAGGCGTGCATAATGTCATGTCCCTTGGGTTTGCGGGGTTCCGCGCCGATACACAGGGTTCACCGCCCGATGTCAAGCAAAGGGCGCGAGTTGAACGCGGATAAGGCCTCTTAAAGCGTTCCCCATGTGGATTTCGCGGGCTTTTGATAGGTCAGAGAGGGTCAGAACCTGTTCCTCCCACCCGTTCTGGATCAGTGACTGCCGCAGGACACCGGGCAAAAGACCGGAGGTCAGCGGCGGCGTTACCCTTCGTCCGTCCTCGGTCACGACAAAGATATTGGTGATCGTGCCCTCGCAAACCTCACCCTGTTCATTGAGGAACAGCCACTCATCTACGCCACTCGGAAGATCAGCGCGAGCCTGATTATAGAGCGCGCGATTGGTGGTTTTTACTTGTAGCCACGGGTCATCGGAATTTAGTCGGGTGTTATGAACTGCAACGGTCCAATGCGGCGGATTGGGCGGCAGATGGCCCGTTTCGACCACCGCATCACCAGCCTCGTTCAGCGTCAGACGAATGCGTTCATGCCCTTCGGTCGCGTCCGCCAACGCAGAACGAACCCGTGCCTCATCAAAGGGATAGCCCAGCGCCTCGGCACCGCGTTTCAACCGCGCAAGGTGGAAATCAAGGTAGCGAATACCATCCGCCCCACGCCCCATCGTTTCGATCAGGAGGAGGTCTTTGGGTCGATCTGTGCGAAGCGCGCTTTCCATAAGGCTTCCTCGTATTCCGATGCTGGGGTCGAATCCCATACGATCCCGCCGCCCACGTTCAGTGTCGCCTGATCCCCGTCTACCATAAGCGTGCGGATCGCGACGTTGAATTCTGCCCGCCCGTCTGGCGCAAACCAACCGATAGACCCGCAGTAGACCTCGCGTGGCGCGGTCTCGAGTTCTTCGATGATCTCCATCGCCCGCAATTTCGGCGCACCCGTGATGGACCCGCAAGGGAACAGCGCCTGCAAAATATCGGGTAAGGTCACGTCATCCATCAAACGCGCCTCAACACGGCTGATCATCTGATGAACGGTCGCATAGGTTTCGACATGGAACAGTTTCGGCACCTTAACCGTCCCCGCGACAGAGATTCGCGAGATGTCATTGCGGAGCAAATCCACGATCATCAGGTTTTCGGCGCGGTTCTTTTCATCCATCGACAGGAACGCCTTATTCGCGGCGTCCTCGTCTTCGGTCTTACCGCGCGGCATAGTACCTTTCATCGGCGCGGTTTCGATCATCCCGTCTTTGATCCGGAAAAACAGTTCGGGCGAACGCGAGAGAATCGCAGGGCCGTCCTGAACGACCAGCGCCGAATGACCGACGGCCTGACGCGCAGCGAGCGCGCCGTAGATGCCTTCGGGCGATCCATCGACCGTTGTGGCAATCGGAAATGTCAGATTGGCCTGATAAATATCGCCCGCCGCGATGTAGTCGCGCAGTTTCCCAATCGCATCGGCATGTTTTGGCGCATCCCAAAGCGGGGCCAATTCTCCGATTGTCCCATCGGCCTCTGGCATCACCGCGGGCTTTGGCCCGCCATAAACCCCGAACCGTAACAGCGGCAGTTTACGGTTCTTTGGCATCAACGGCAAAAGTCGCGACTCTAACGCATAGCCTAGTTCGTATGAACAATAGCCAACCAGCCAGCCCTTGGCGGCCTTCAGCGCCTCGAACGCGGCGGGGATATCTTCGGGCTCCCATGCCTCAATGATTTGATGCGGCACATCAAATTCAGCCGCTGACCCATTTGGCCCTCGGTCAAATAAAACACGCATTTTTCACACCTAATCTTTGCATGCTGGACGGATAAACCAGCCATTCAGCCAGCGACAGTACAAAAGCGACATGGTTTTCGCTAATCATACCCCTTGAACCTTGGGCGACTCTGTCTATAACGCCCAACAATTTGGGCGCGCTATGCGCTCTGCTGTCTGCTGCCATAACATATGAGGGTCCCATGCCGAAGAGAACCGACATCAAGTCGATCATGATCATCGGAGCGGGGCCAATTGTGATTGGCCAAGCTTGCGAGTTTGACTACTCGGGCGCTCAAGCGTGTAAAGCACTTCGCGAAGAAGGCTACCGCGTCATCCTCGTGAACTCGAACCCCGCAACGATCATGACCGACCCTGGTCTGGCCGATGCTACCTACATCGAACCGATCACCCCTGAGGTCGTCGCGAAGATCATCGAGAAAGAACGCCCCGACGCGCTTCTCCCGACGATGGGCGGTCAAACGGGCCTGAACACCTCGCTCGCTCTGGCGGACATGGGTGTGCTTGAGAAATTCAACGTCCAACTCATCGGTGCGAACCGCGAAGCGATCGAGATGGCCGAAGACCGCAAACTGTTCCGCGAAGCGATGGACCGTATCGGCCTCGAAAACCCGCGCGCGACGATTGTGACTGCCCCGAAAAACGAAAAGGGCAAACACGACATCGACGCTGGTGTGAAAATCGCGATGGAAGCACTGGAAGACATCGGTCTGCCTGCAATTATCCGTCCTGCGTTCACCTTGGGCGGCACCGGCGGTGGCGTTGCGTATAACCGCGAAGAATACGAATACTACTGCCGCTCGGGCATGGATGCATCGCCAGTAGGTCAGATCCTCGTCGATGAATCGCTCTTGGGCTGGAAAGAATACGAAATGGAAGTGGTCCGCGACAAAGCGGATAACGCCATCATCGTCTGTTCGATCGAAAACGTGGACCCGATGGGCGTGCACACAGGCGACTCGATCACTGTGGCCCCTGCCCTGACCCTGACCGACAAAGAATACCAGATCATGCGCACTGCTTCGATCGCGGTTCTGCGTGAGATCGGCGTTGAGACAGGTGGTTCGAACGTTCAATGGGCCGTAAACCCCAAAGACGGCCGTATGGTCGTCATCGAAATGAACCCGCGCGTGTCGCGTTCGTCGGCTCTGGCCTCCAAGGCGACAGGTTTCCCGATTGCTAAAATCGCGGCGAAACTGGCTGTGGGTTACACGCTCGACGAATTGGACAACGACATCACCAAGGTCACGCCGGCATCGTTCGAGCCGACCATCGACTATGTCGTCACCAAAATCCCGCGCTTCGCATTTGAGAAGTTCCCGGGCTCTGAACCCTACCTCACCACCGCGATGAAATCCGTGGGCGAGGCGATGGCGATTGGCCGGACCTTCCACGAGTCGGTCCAGAAAGCCCTCGCTTCGATGGAAACTGGCCTGACTGGTTTTGACGAAGTGAAAATTCCGGGCGCACCGGACAAGGCCGCTGTCTCTGCCGCTCTTGGCAAGGCGACGCCTGACCGTCTGCGCACCATCGCTCAGGCGATGCGCCACGGCTTTACCAACGATGAAATCATTGCGATCACTTCGTTCGATCCGTGGTTCCTCGACCGTATCCGCGAAATCATCGAAGTCGAACAGGACGTGGCTAAAAACGGCCTGCCTGTGACCGAAGATGGTCTGCGTAAGCTCAAGATGATGGGCTTCACCGACGCACGTCTTGCGAAGCTGACAGGCCGCGACGAAGCACAGGTGCGCCGCGCACGTCAGAACCTCGGCGTTACGGCTGTGTTCAAACGCATCGACACCTGCGCTGCAGAGTTCGAAGCGCAGACACCCTACATGTATTCCACCTACGAAGCCGCAGCGATGGGCGACGTGGAATGCGAAAGCCGTCCGACCGACCGTAAGAAAGTCGTGATCCTCGGCGGTGGCCCGAACCGTATCGGTCAAGGTATCGAGTTTGACTACTGCTGCTGTCACGCATGTTTCTCGCTGACCGATCAGGGTTACGAGACCATCATGATCAACTGCAACCCCGAGACCGTGTCGACCGACTACGACACCTCGGACCGTCTGTATTTCGAACCGCTGACCTTTGAGCACGTGATGGAAATCCTGCGCGTGGAACAGGACAACGGCACCCTGCACGGCGTTATCGTTCAGTTCGGCGGCCAAACTCCGCTGAAACTCGCTAACGCTTTGGAAGAAGCAGGTATTCCGATCCTCGGCACCTCGCCGGACGCAATCGACCTCGCGGAAGACCGCGAACGGTTCCAAGACCTCGTGAACCGTCTGGGCCTGAAACAGCCTGTGAACGGCATCGCGTCGACCGACGAACAAGCGTTTGCAATCGCTGCTGACATCGGCTTCCCGCTGGTGATCCGTCCGTCCTACGTTCTGGGTGGCCGTGCGATGGAAATCGTGCGCGATCAGGCGCAGCTCGAACGCTACATCGCCGAAGCTGTGGTTGTTTCGGGCGATAGCCCTGTTCTCTTGGACAGCTATCTCGCGGGCGCGACCGAAGTTGACGTCGACGCACTTTGCGACGGTAAAAACGTCCACGTTGCGGGCATCATGGAACACATCGAAGAAGCAGGCGTTCACTCTGGTGACTCCGCATGCTGTCTGCCTCCGCACACCCTGTCGGCAGAGATCGTTGCTGAAATCCGCAAACAGACCCAAGCTCTCGCACTCGCGCTCGAAGTCAAAGGCCTGATGAACGTTCAGTTCGCAGTCAAAGACGGCGAAGTTTACCTGATCGAAGTTAACCCGCGTGCATCCCGCACCGTGCCGTTCGTTGCAAAAGCAACCGACAGCGCGATTGCATCGATCGCTGCCCGCCTGATGGCTGGCGAACCGCTGTCGAACTTCCCAGTGCGCGAACCTTATGACGAAACCATCAGCGCTGATCAGATGCAGCCGCAGGGCGACCCGTTCACCCTCGCTGATCCGAAAACACCTTGGTTCTCGGTCAAAGAGGCTGTCCTGCCCTTCGCTCGCTTCCCCGGCGTTGACACCATCCTCGGACCGGAAATGCGCTCCACGGGTGAGGTCATGGGTTGGGACCGTTCGTTCGCACGTGCGTTCCTCAAGGCGCAGATGGGTGCAGGCACCCACCTGCCGACCGAAGGCACCGTGTTCATCTCGGTTCGTGACAACGACAAGACCGCAGGCATGGTCGAAGCGGCGAAAACCGTCTCTGACCTTGGCTTCAAAATCCTCGCGACCCGCGGCACCGCTTCGTTCCTGAGCGAAAACGGCATCGACTGCGAAATCGTCAACAAAGTTTACGAGGGTGGCCGCACAATCGTCGACCTCTTGAAAGACGGCAAAGTGGACCTCTTGTTCAACACCACCGAAGGCGCGCAGGCTGTGAACGACAGCCGCGATATCCGCTCGGTCGCTCTGTATGACAAGCTGCCCTACTTCACCACGGCGGCAGGTAGCCAAGCTGCGGCTCAGGCGATGAAGGCCCGCGTTGAGGACGATATCAGCGTCCGCAGCCTCCAAGGTTAATCGCGCAGACATCGATCAAAGGCCGGACCATCGCGTCCGGCCTTTTTCGTTGGGTCAAACGACCTTTGGTCAATCTGGACAACTAGGGGATTAACGCCCACTCTGCCCCAACGATGTTGGAGGAACCCATGCATTCTGTCGTCCTGACCGCCACCGGCGTATTCACCCCGTCCGAAGTCATCACGAATGACGAACTGGTCGAAGCCTTCAACACCTACGCGGACCTCCAGAACGCTCAGAACGCGGATGCGATTGAAGCGGGCGATATCGCAGCGATCCCCCATTCGAGCAGCGATTTCATTCTAGCCGCCTCTGGCATCGAACAGCGGTATGTCATGTCGCGCGATGGCATCCTCGACCCGACGCGGATGTATCCACGACTTCCCGAACGGTCCGACGACGAACCGTCGCTTATGGCCGAGATTGGCGTGAAGGCCGCGCAGACCGCGCTGGACCGTGCGGGTCTAACTGGGGCGGACGTGGACCTGATCCTATGCGCTGCGTCGAATATGGAACGCGCCTACCCCGCGATGGCGGTGGAAATTCAGCAGCTCATCGGCGCGGGCGGTATGGCTTTTGACATGAACGTCGCCTGTTCGTCCGCAACCTTTGGCATCCAAACCGCCGCCGACATGATCCGCGCGGGATCGGTGAAACGTGCCCTTGTGATCTCGCCCGAGATTACCTCTGGCCACCTCGAATGGCGCGACCGCGATTGCCATTTCATCTTTGGCGATGTTGCGACGGCAGTTCTGCTAGAGCGCGACGAAGGACAAGATGGGTTCAGCGTTCTCTCAACCCGCTGCGCCACCCAGTTTTCGAACAATATCCGCAATAACAACGGCTTCTTGCGACCGACCCGTGACGCAATGGAAGACCGCCGCGATATGCGGTTCATGCAGAACGGACGCAAAGTGTTCAAAGAAGTGCTGCCATTGGTCAGCGCCCATATCGCCAATCACATGGCCGACGAAGGTGTTGAGGCGGCAGACCTCAAACGTCTGTGGCTCCATCAGGCGAACAAGACGATGAACGACTACATCGGCAAAAAGGTTCTAGGCCGCGAACCCGAAGCAGGCGAACAGCCCAACATCCTGCAGGACTACGCAAACACCTCGTCCGCAGGGTCGATCATCGCTTTTGACAAATACTCTGCCGATTTGACCAGCGGGGACATGGGCCTGATCTGTTCGTTTGGCGCGGGGTATTCTGTTGGCTCAGTAATCGTACGGCGCAAATAATCAGACCACGCGACGTTCGAGATGCACTTTCAGGCCCAATAAGGTCTTCTGAAGGGCCATCGCCTCGCGCAGCATACGGCGGGTGTCGTTCTCGGACATGTCCGCCTCAAGCGAGCGACCAAATTCAGCCATCAAAGTCGCATACTGCTCGCTCAACCCGATCATGATCGCGCAAAGCCCTTCGGGCTGCGTCTCTGCATCACCCAGTTTGATCGCACGAATTTCGGCCAAAGCAGATGTCACATGCGGATAAGACGCGACGGCTTCTAACGCGGCCACAGTATCGACCGGCATATAGCGTTCGGCATGTTCTGGAGCTTCAGAGTAATACCGACCCAAGGTCGCCTTGGACTTGCCTGAAACACGACAAGCAACCTCGATCCCGACATCTTTGACCAAGGCCTCGGTGTGTTTTTTCAAATAACCATTCACTACGGATGAACCTCTAACGCGGTGTACATTTTATTTCGGGGAACCAACCCGATTGTTTCCCATTACACGTTATTGGTTAATTTACCATACATCAGCGTGCATAGCGTGCATTTACCGCACCGCATGCCCCGATTCAGTTTCCAGAATGCGCTGCGGAACCGCCGCGCTAGGCCAGAGAATGCGACCCCATCCTGCGCGCTGTTGGCGGCTTGCCGATCTTCACCGCACCGCGTTCTCTGGCCGCTCAAATCACCTGAGACAGCCCTCTTGCATCTGGGCGGCCCTGCCGCTTATTCCTCTGCCATGGCAAAGCTCTATTTCAATTATTCGACCATGAACGCTGGCAAGTCGACGATCCTCTTGCAAGCGAGTCACAACTATATCGAACGCGGGATGCAGACCTATCTGCTGACCGCGCGGTTTGATGATCGTGCAGGCGCTGGCCGCATTGCGAGCCGCATTGGTATTGGCGCTGATGCCGACACCTACACGCCCGAAAGCGATCTCTTTGCCCAGATCGAAACCCGTTTGAACGAAGGTCCTTGCGCCTGTGTTTTCGTCGATGAGGCGCAGTTCCTGACCGAGACCCAAGTCTGGCAGCTCGCCCGCGTGGTGGATGACCTCAACGTGCCGATCATGTGCTACGGGCTGCGCGTCGATTTTCAGGGCAAACTGTTCCCTGGTTCAGCCGCCCTACTCGCCCTTGCGGATGAAATGCGCGAAGTGCGGACGATCTGCCATTGCGGGAAAAAAGCGACCATGGTCGTTCGCAAAGACGAAAACGGCGTCGTTGTGACCGATGGTGCGCAGGTGTCGATCGGCGGCAATGATCGCTACGTATCCCTTTGCCGCCGACATTGGCGCGAAGCCGTGGGTGATCGCGGTTAATTCACCCGCTGTGGCGGCTCGCGACCCTCGCTCCACGCGATGATGTTATCGAGCGCCATCTGCCCCATCGCCTGACGGGTTTCGACTGTCGCAGAGCCTAGGTGCGGCAGCAGCACACAGTTTTCCAACGCCACGAGACGCGCAGGCACATGCGGTTCGTGCTCATACACGTCCAGACCGGCGCCAGCGATTTTGCCTGCCTCCAGTACATCGATCAGCGCGGTTTCATCGACCACTTCACCGCGTGCGATGTTCACGAAAATTCCATGTGGCTGCATTGCATCCAGCACGTCGGCGTTGATCAGATACCGCGTCTCTGCGCCACCTGGCACAGTCACAACGAGGAAATCGACAGACGCCGCAAGCTCGGTCAGGCTGGTGATCTGTGTCGCAGGGAAATCGACCGCCTTGGGGCTGCGGTTGTAGAACAGAACCTCCATCCCGAACCCGTAATGGCAACGACGCGCAACCGCTTGACCGATGCGGCCCATGCCGACGATACCAACGCGTTTACCCGTCACATGAGTGCCGAGTTTTACCTTCGGGCCAAAGCCCTCCCACTGGCCCGCACGCAGCATCCGTTCGCCTTCGCCCGCACGTCGTGCGGTGGCGAGAATGAGCGTCAGGCCGATATCAGCCGTCGCATCCGTCAGAACGTCAGGCGTGTTGGTGACGATCACCCCAGCCTTAGCAGCAGCGGCCGCGTCGATGTGGTTATACCCAACACCGAAATTACCGAGGATCTTGCACCGCATTTCCCCCGCAAAAGCATCAGCCGAGAACTCATCGCCCAAGGTTGGCAGGATCGCGTCGTAAGTCGCCAAAGCCTCTGCCGAGTCTGCGACCGTCAACGGATTGCCGTCCGTCCGAACAGTCAGATCAAACAGCCCCGCCGCCTGTTCGAGAACAGGTTCCGCGATTTGGCGCGTGATGAGTAGTTTCTTCAATGTAGCCTCCCCCCGACTGGCACCACGTCATCGGGGCCAACCAAAACAATGTCGCCGTTTTCGTCCGGCAGCCCGAGCACCAGAACCTCAGACATGAACTTCCCGATTTGCCGAGGCGGGAAATTCACAACGCCCATCACCTGTTTCCCAACAAGCTCTTCTGGCGTGTAGTGTTTGGTCACTTGCGCCGAACTGCGACGTTCACCGATCTCTCCTCCGAAATCGATCCACATCTTGATCGCGGGTTTGCGGGCCTCGGGATAGGGTTCCGCACGGATGACACGACCCACGCGGATGTCCACCTTTAGGAAATCATCAAAGTCGATGTCAGCCATTGGATAGTTCCTGATCCCGTTTCACCGCAGCCTCGACCGCACGAACGAGAAGTGGCGGGAAACCATCTGTATCGTTCATCAGAACTTGCAAGGCCTCATAGGTCACTCCGTTCGGAGAGGTCACGTTTTGGCGGAGCGTTGCAGGGTCCTCAGCGGCTTCTTCGGCCAGTGCGCCTGCACCACCCACCGTCGCTTTGGCGAGCTTCATCGCCAAATCAGGCGCAAGTCCCGCGCCGACACCCGCCGCAGCCATCGCTTCGATCAGATGGAAAACATAGGCAGGGCCACAGCCAGAAATCGCGGTAACCGCGCTCATCTGATGTTCACCCTCAAGGCGCACAACCTGCCCAATGGCCGACAAGAGCGCATCAGCAAGATCGAGCATTGGGCCAGACGCATGAGCATTGCCAACGATGGCCGTGATCCCACGACCGATCGCAGCGGGCGTGTTCGGCATCGCGCGAATGATTGGCGTCTGGGCACCCAACATTGTCTCATAGGTGGCAATCGTGATCCCAGCTGCAACAGACAGGAACACGGTCGTGCCATTGCCCAAGGCCTGTAAGGTCGGCAGGGCATCACCCATCATCTGCGGTTTCACCGCAACCAGAACAACCGCTGGATCAGCAGGGAGCGCTTGGTTCACGTGCACCCCTTGCGCCTTGAGCCAATCGCTCGGGAATGGGTCGTTCACCCAAACAGACGTTGCGGGCAGTCCCGACTTCAACCAGCCCGCCAGCATAGCCGAACCCATTTTACCGCAGCCCAGCAAAACCAGTCCGCGATGCGCAACATCATCCATATTCATGAGAATTCCCCGTGTCATTTGCACTATTGATAGCAGGCAAACGAACGGGTTCAAGGCGCGGCGGTTGATCCCCGCCCCGCCGATAAAGTGTTACGCTGTGCCGTAAGCTTCGGTGAGAGCGATCTGCATCGCCTCTGCAACGTCACGTTCGGCCCAAGTGACCAGTTGGAACGCAGGATAGAACCGTTCACAGCTCATGACCGCCGCACCGATGATTGTATCGATCTGATCAGGCGTCGCGATCTGGTCGGTGCCCAGCACCAGACCGTAACGGAATACCATGACCTTTTGCCCTGTCCACCATGTGAAATTACCAGACCAGCACATCTCATTCGCCGCGTTCAGCGCCTCATACAAGGCTGGCTCGCGGTGTGCGGGTGGCTCCATATCGAAGGTGCAGATCAGACGGAGGGTCTGATCATAGTGGGACCACGCGAGAGTGATGGAATAGGTGCGCCATTGGCCTTCGACTTGCATCGCGATTTGGTCGTCCGCGATACGGTCGAATTCCCATTCGTGAAATTCAGCGATGTTTTCAACGACATCAATCGGATGAATGTCACCGCTGTCTTCGAAATGCTCGGTCAGTGCCATTGCTCGGCCTCGTTCGCTATTGCGCTTGGGCATAAGCAGCGTCCCTAGCGCTTGGTGCCTGCTCTAGGACCTGTGGAATTATCCACAACCCCATACGATATATGGTGGGCCGAGAGGCGCTATTCTGTAAAGCACTTTCTTGGGGATAACGCAGCCATCGCCGAAATTTCATGTGGATGACTCAAAAAAACCGCAGCGTTCGAAAACGAAAAAGGCGGCATTTACGCCGCCTCGTCCCTTATCTTGGTCTCTTAAAAACAGCTATCGCGTCAAAATCACGCCAGCCGCGCAAAGCGCGATCACCGAAGCCACCCAAAAACTCTTGCGGTTTCGCAAAGGCGTACGAGCGTTACACCAACCACAAAACTCAGATCCGAACCGGAGTTTGTGATCGCACTTCGGACATTTAAACAACCGAACTGCATCCATAATTGAAATCTCATAAATAATGGAATCTTATGAGAAATATGTATCAAGGTGAGACTAGTCTTTCAGCACGAAAATCCAAAAGGTAAGCGACGCTATCTTTTTGTGTTCAATTCCACACAGAAAATACAACTTTTAGGTTATAGCCCGCAGCCTAATTCCACTATGGCCGAATAAACGTCAGATAATGCGGCGTCCGCCCTTCACGTAGGGCTTTTTGTTCATAGCGAGTTGAATACCAATCGGACCACGGCTGGCTCCAATCCTGTGGGCCTTCGGCTTGCCAGACGAACCCTGCCTTGGGCACTTCGATCAGAGTTTGGCGCACATAGTCAGGAATATCCGTCGCCACGCGGAACTCTGCACCTGGCTTCAACACACGGAACAGCGGCTCCAGATGTTCTGCGGTCACGAACCGACGACGGTGGTGACGCTTTTTCGGCCACGGGTCGGGGTAGTTCAGGAACGCTTTGGAAATCGAATGATCTGGAAGAACGTCGAACAAATCCCGCGCATCGCCCGGATGGACAGCAACGTTCTGGGTTTGCAGCTTGCGTATCTTGCCCAAGAGCATCGCGACGCCGTTCATAAACGGTTCACAGCCGATGATCTCAATCTCGGGGTAGGTTTCGCCCATGTGAACGAGGTGTTCACCCCCACCGAACCCGATTTCGAGCCAAACTGGTTTACCCTTAAACCGCGCGTCCATATCAATGGGGTCACGATTAGGGTTAATGTCCCAGCTCACCGCGCCCGGCGACAAGGCCTCTAGATCTTCGTCCAGATAGTCCTTCTGAGCCTGATTCAGGGTTTTCCCATGAATACGGCCGTAGAAATTGCGCCAAGGGGCTTCGGGGTGTTTGTTCGATGCGGTCATGGGCGGCGCCATAGCAACTCCGTGCTCTGCGCGCAATAAACCAAAAAGAAAGGCGACCCGAAGGCCGCCTTTTTCATTGGATCAAACCGCTTTCTTGAGCGTCTCGACCAGATCGGTCTGTTCCCACGAGAAACCACCGTCCGCCTCGGGCGCACGACCAAAGTGGCCGTAAGCTGCAGTGCGGGCATAGATCGGTTTGTTTAGCCCCAGATGTGTGCGGATGCCGCGTGGGGTCAGGTCCATCGCTTGCGCAACGGCACGTTCAATCGCCGCTTCATCCACGGTGTTGGTGCCGTAGGTGTTTGCGTAGATCGACAGCGGCTTTGCCACGCCGATCGCGTAGGACAGCTGGATGGTGCATTTGTCAGCCAGTCCAGCAGCAACAACGTTCTTTGCCAGATAGCGCGAAGCATATGCTGCCGAACGGTCAACCTTGGTCGGGTCTTTGCCAGAGAACGCACCGCCGCCATGCGGAGCCGCGCCGCCGTAGGTATCCACGATGATCTTACGGCCCGTCAGACCAGCATCCCCATCAGGGCCGCCAATGACGAATTTACCTGTCGGGTTGATCCACCACTCGGTCGCATCGGTCAGCCAACCCTCGGGCAGCACTTCACGGATGTAAGGTTCAACGATTGCGCGTACGTCATTCGACGACAGCGATTCATCAAGGTGCTGCGTCGACAAAACCAACGAGGTCACGCCAACGGGTTTGCCATCACGATACTGGATCGACAGCTGCGATTTCGCATCTGGACCCAGCGCAGGCTCTGTTCCGTTTTTGCGAACTTCCGCCAGACGGCGCAGGATCGCATGTGCGTATTGGATCGGCGCAGGCATAAGCGCTTCGGTTTCGTTTGTGGCATAGCCGAACATGATGCCTTGATCGCCCGCGCCTTCATCTTTGTCCGCGGTCGCATCAACACCTTGAGCGATATGCGCAGATTGTTCGTGAAGAAGGTTGGTGATCTCGACCGTATTCCAGTGGAATTTGTCTTGTTCGTAACCAATGTCTTTGATCGCGCCACGGACGAGGTCCGGCACGGCGTTCATATATTCAGTGAGTTTGGACTGATCCGACAGGCCAACTTCGCCACCGATGACGACACGATTTGTGGTCGCAAAGGTTTCGCAGGCAACGCGGGCCTCGGGCTCTTCAGCCAGAAATGCATCAAGAATGGTGTCCGAGATACGGTCGCAAACCTTATCCGGATGACCTTCGGAAACCGATTCCGAAGTGAAAATATAGTCGTTACGTGACATTGAAGTGCTCCGTTAGGGTGAACCCGCCACGCCAGGAAGCCGTTGTGGGGGCATAATGGAGGACGGCTAATCCTCGGTGCGTTTTAGGTCAACCGGATATTATCCGGCGTCGTATTGCTACGGCTGAGCATGACAAAAGGATCACTATTACCAATGGCCACGATCCAAATCGGGCAAAAATTGTCTCTGCGCGGGCTTGGGGGAGTGTCGCATCCACATATCCGACCGTTTCAAACGGCAGCGATGCGGTGACAGCACCGCGCGCATCGATCATCGCCGTTAGCCCTGTATTCCCAACGCGCACCATAGGAAGTCCCTGTTCGATGGCACGCAGGCGGGCTTGGGCGAAATGTTGGCGCGGACCAGCATCGGGGCCAAACCACGCGTCATTGGTAATAAGGACCAAGGCTCTGGGACGCTCGGCGCTGGCGGACATGCTCGGGAATATCCCTTCGTAACAGATCAGGGGCAAAATACCGCCAACCTCTGGCACAGTGATCAGATCGCCCGATTGCCCTGCCGCATAGGCCGCACCATCCGCCGCCGCTAAACCGTGGATACCGAAACGGGCCAACAGGTCGCCAAAGGGGATGTATTCGCCGAACGGCACCAGATGCCGCTTGTCATAGATCGCATCAACCGCACCGCCCGCACCAACCATGGCAAGGCTGTTGTAATAGAGGCCGCCCTCTTCGCGGTTCACGCCAAAGATCACTGGGGTATCGTTCGACGCATCCGCGATGTCGGTCAGGATGGGGCCAGAATCATTCAGAAGATACGGGATCGCGGTTTCGGGCCAGACCACCAGATCGACGGGCGGCTCTGCCTCGGTGGCTGCGATCATACGGCGGTAAAATGCCTCTGCCTGTTCAGGAATCCATTTTTCGGCCTGAGGAGCGTTGGGCTGTACTAATCGGACCATTGGCCCATCGCTGTATTGTGGTTCGGGCGAGTACGGAACAGCGGGCAGCAACAAGGCCGCACATACAGGAATGATCGCCCAGCGATACCGCATCGCAGCCCCCGCGGCCGCTGCCACGACGATGATCAGAACCGACAGCCCCTCTGCCCCGATATAGGCCATCAAAGGTGCGCTAATGGTGTCTAGGTATCCTTGGCCAAATTGCACCCACGGGAACCCCGTGAACAAATGCGCGCGTGCCAATTCCGCGAGGATCAGGCCCAGCGCCCATGCTGCCACCCCCTGCCCAATGCGAAAGGCAACCCACATGCCCGCCGCCCAAAACGCGGCAAGTCCTGCAGGCAACATCACAGCCGCAAAAGGCGCCATCCATGAATAGAGGTCAGCCTCAACATAGAACGGGTTCACAATCCACGTGAGCGTCAGCCCGAAATACCCGAACCCAACCAGCCACGCGCGTCCCGCCGCCGCCCGCGCGTCTAACCCCTGCAATAGCAGCGCGAACAGAACCAGCGCGGGTAAGATCGCGACGGGGAGCGCGACAGGCTCTTGTCCCAACGACAGAGCCGTCCCTGCGGCCAATGGCAGGCCATAAGCCGACAGGGCACGGTTCAAGGCTTAGTCCTCAGCTTTGGAATGCAGACGCACGCGCAAACGTTTGATCCGCCGCGGGTCTGCATCGACAACTTCGAACTCTGGGCCATCAGGGTGTTTAATGACTTCACCTCGAGCGGGCACGTGACCTGCCAGCATAAAGACCAGACCGCCGAGCGTATCGACCTCTTCTGCGTCAATCTCATCATGAGCCGTCAGATCGAGGCCGATCTCTTCTTCGAATTCATCGAGAAGCGTCTTGGCCTGCGCCATGTAGATGCCATTGCCGGTGCGGGTGAAGGTTTCATCCTCTTCGACGTCATGTTCGTCTTCGATTTCACCCACGACCTGTTCGATCAAATCCTCGATCGTCACAAGCCCATCGGTGCCACCGTATTCGTCGATGACCAAAGCCATATGGATCCGCTCTGCCTGCATCTTTTGCAGAAGAACATGCAGCGGCATCGATGGCGGCACATAGAGCAACGGACGCAACATCTCTTTCACGTCGAACTCTGGCGTGTCCCCGTTGAAACCATGCCGCAGGGCAAAGTCCTTGAGGTTCGCAAAGCCAAGCGGCGTGTCGAGCGTGCCATCATAGACAGGCAGACGGGTCAGGCCGCTTTCACGGAACACCTGTACCAGTTCGTCTTTGCCAATGGTCGCAGAGACCGCAACGATTTCCGCCTTGGGGATGCTCACATCCTCAACGCGCATACGACGCAGGTTCGATAGACCCAATGTGGTGGTCACCGAATGCGTTTTACTACCGTTAAACTCTGCCTCAGGAAGATCATCAGACGGGCTAAGTGCGCCAATAATACGGCTGAAAAAACCACTACGTTGTTCGTCAATTTGGTCCGATTGCGCGCTCTGCGCTGCGATAGAAGGACCCTCGCTGGTGTCGCCCATTGTCTCCAAACCTATGGTCGCGGCGTCAGGGCCCGACCTTCATTCCTCTGAATATGGGTCAGCAATACCCATTTTGCCAAGTATCTCTGTCTCTAATCCCTCCATAAGAGACGCGTCACCCTCTCTTATGTGATCAAAACCCAACAGATGGAGCACGCCATGGACCATCAAATGGGTCGCATGATGCTCGAGCGACTTCCCTGCCTCCTCCGCTTCCCGAGCGCAGGTATCGTAGGAAATCGCGATATCACCCAGTTCGATTGCGCCGAATACGTCCTCTTCGGGCGGTTCGGGCAGTTCGCCTTCAACTTCGGCGGCACGTTCATCGGCAGGCCAAGACAGAACGTTTGTCGCCTTATCCTTTTCACGGAAATCGGCGTTCAATTCTTTGATTTTGTCGTCACCACAGCCGAGGATGGACAGCTCACACTCGTCAGGATCGATATCCAACCGTTCGAGAACAGCAATCGCTGCGCGCTCTGCAATGGCAGGCAGCCCCAGCGTTTCCCAACGGTCGTCGGTGATGTCGATATCAATGTCCACGGGCATGCCCTCCGGTCAGGTTGGGCGGCGCATAACAGGCCGCCCGCCCCTCTGCCAGAGATTACTTGCGCGAGGCATCCGCATCATAGGCTTCAATGATCGCAGCCACGAGCGGGTGACGCACCACGTCCTTGGCTGTGAAGTAGTTGAAGCTGATCTTTGGAATGCCCTTCAGCAGCCGTTCCGCATCGGCAAGACCCGAATCCACACCACGCGGGAGGTCGACCTGAGAACGGTCACCTGTGATCACCATGCGTGAACCTTCACCAAGACGGGTCAGGAACATTTTCATCTGCATCGTGGTCGCGTTCTGCGCTTCGTCCAACACAACAAAGGCATTGGACAGTGTGCGGCCCCGCATAAAGGCAAGCGGCGCGATCTCGATCTTCTTCTCTTCGATCAGTTTGGCCGTCTGTTTCCCCGGAAGGAAATCATCCAGCGCATCGTAGAGAGGCTGCATATATGGATCGACCTTGTCCTTCATATCACCAGGGAGGAAGCCGAGCTTTTCACCCGCTTCGACCGCAGGACGAGACAGGATAATCTTATCCACGTGGCCCTGAATGAACATGGACACGCCGACAGCAACCGCGAGATAGGTTTTACCCGTGCCCGCTGGGCCGATGCCAAACGCAAGTTCGTTTTTGAAAAGGTTCTGGACATAGGCCTTTTGCGCGTCGGTGCGCGGCTCAATCACCTTTTTACGGGTCTTGATCTCAACGGGTCCGCCCTTGAACATCTCCATCTGATCGCCCGCCTGCGGTGCGGTCTCTTTTTCAGAGTTGCCCATGCGAAGTTCGCGATCAATGTCGCCCGCTTCGATGCCGCGACCCGTTTCCAGACGAGAGTAAAGAGATTGAAGAACCTCTGCGCCTTGTTTCTGCGAGGCTTCCTCACCAATTAGGATCAGGTGATTACCACGTCGCGCAATCTGTATTCCCAGTCGTTCCTCAATCTTGGCCAGATTTCTGTCGTGCTCTCCACACAGGTCGATGAGCAGAAAGTTATCCGGAAATTCGATGACGAATTCGCTAGCGGGGGTCAAGATATCGACTGGCAATCACGACTCCTTACAACAGGTTGTGTACCTTCATGGTGGCAAGAACTTGGACCTGTGGCAAGCGTCTCATGCGTATGTGACAGCCGAAAGACGAAAAAGGCCGCGGATCTCACCGCGGCCTGTTCATTCTGCACAATCTCTAAACAGTTAGAGAGGGTCTGCAATCGGCGATCCATCTTTGAACGGTCCAACCGCGTAGTTCGGCGGGGCAACACCCGAACAGACAGGAAGACCATCAGGGGTCAGACGCGGCGACAGGTACCCTTCGACACCGTCATCGATGATCCAGTGATCACAACCATGCGGGTCAACCCAGATGCCAGCAACCATGTCCGACAGGTGGTGTTTGTTCACGCCGTAGTCGATGCTTTTGTCAGCGCCGATGCCACCACGACCCATAAAGCCAGAGCCTTCAAACCCTTCGGCACCGATACAAGCCGAAAGCGAAGCTGCAGCAGCGAGAGCGAACGTTAGTTTAACGAGTTTCATGTCCATCTCTCCTTAGCGCAGGCAATAAATTTCGACGCGGCGGTTTTGCTGCATACCAGCTGCGGTCGAGTTGTCCGCACGCGGGCTGCGCTCACCAAAGCCACGCACATCAACGATGCGAGCACCTGTTTCAGCACCAACGCGAGCAACAGCATTCGCGCGGTTGTTCGACAAGCGCATGTTGTATTCGTCAGACGCGCGGCTGTCGGTATGACCGTAGATCAAGAAGCCAAATACGCCGTTCTGCATCGACTGGCTAAAGAACTGCTGCAACGACGAACGACCCGCGCTGCTGATCGCATAACGATCTGTTGCGAAAAGTTGGTCTGTCGGAACGACACCACAGATTTCGCTACGGTGACACACAGCAGAGCCATCGGGACGGCGATTGGCATCCATGTAACCTTCGGCGCCATCATCCATGACCCAGTGCTCGCAACCATCTGGGTCGATCCAGATCGTCGGAATGTATTGTTCACCTTCAATTACACGGGTCGGAAGCTCAATCACTTGAGCGGTTTCCGCAAAAGAAGTGGTCGCGACTGCCGCGAGCCCTAGTACAGCAATCGAAGCGCCCCCGAACGCCTTGACCGCAATCGATCCCAATTTCATTTTCACAGTTTATGCCCTTTTCGTCCATGCTCTGAGGTCGAGCAGACAACCTCATACGCTACGCTATCGTATATAACGACTACCTTAACTGATGTTTTAGCGAAAAAAAGCAAATTTAGTAGAACGTTGTGGTTATAACCACAACAATCGGTGCAATTCATGTATTTTAGATCGAAATCGGCAACAAACCCGATTCAGACAAGGACGCCGCCCAAGGAATTTCGGCTGCTTTCGACGATCCGAACGGTCCGAACCTGCCCTTTTACGTCAGCAGGTGCTTCGACATAGACCGCGTGGAGGTAGTCGGATTTCCCGATCATCTGCCCCGGCATGCGACCCGCCTTCTCAAACAGAACTTTGACCTCACGCCCGACCATTCCGTCTTGGGCTGCGCGTTGCTGCTGGGTCAAAAGCGCCTGAAGCTCCTGCAAACGGTCGTCCATCAGGTCATCGGGCAACTGCGGCTTCTCAGCCGCGGGTGTTCCCGGACGGGTCGAGTATTTGAACGAATAGGCCTGCCCGTAGTTCACCTGACGGATCAGATCGAGCGTGTCCTCAAAATCCTGATCCGTTTCACCGGGGAAGCCGACGATGAAGTCGCCAGACAGCAGCAAATCAGGACGTGCGCCACGGATACGGTCGATCAGGCGGAAATAATCATCCCGCGTGTGTTTGCGGTTCATCGCCTTGAGGATCTTATCACTGCCCGACTGCACGGGGAGGTGCAGATAGGGCATCAGCTTTTCACAGGTCGCGTGGGCGTTAATCAATTCGTCATCCATGTCGTTCGGATGCGAGGTGGTGAAGCGGATGCGCTCTAGCCCATCAATGTCAGCGAGTTCCCAGATCAAACCAGCCAGACCTTTGTCATGACCGTGATAGGCATTCACGTTCTGGCCGAGCAGCGTAATTTCACGAACACCCGCAGCAACCAGATCAACCGCCTCGCGAAGGATGCGTTCTTTGGGACGCGAAACCTCGGCCCCGCGCGTATAGGGCACCACGCAGAAAGCGCAGAATTTATCGCAACCCTCTTGGACGGTCAGGAACGCGGTCGGTCCACGGGTGGCGCGGGGGCGTTTGTTCAGGGTGTCGAATTTGTCTTCTTCGGGGAAATCCGTATCGACCGCACGTTCGCCGCGCTGCACGGCTTTCTCCATCTGCGGGAGGCGGTGATAAGACTGCGGCCCAACGATCAAGTCCACAACAGGTGCGCGGGCCATGATCTCTTTGCCTTCGGCCTGCGCGACACAGCCAGCAACGCCGATTTTCAGATCAGGGTTCACGTCCTTGAGTTCTTTCAGACGGCCCAGTTCGGAATAGACCTTTTCCGCCGCCTTTTCGCGGATGTGGCAGGTGTTGAGCAGGATCATGTCCGCCTTATCCGCCGAGTCCACCTGCGTGTAGCCGTTTCCGCCCAGTGCCTCGACCATGCGTTCACTGTCGTAGACGTTCATCTGACAGCCATAGGTTTTGATAAACAGCTTCTTCGGCTCGGTCATGGGCGGCATCCCGTTTTACAGCGGTGGGGAAAGTCGGCGTTACCTAACGCCTCGCCCTCTGTCTTGCAATGCCGACGGATTTGACAGACCTTACAGACGAACAATTTAAGACAGGCCCATGCGGTATTCTTCACTCAAAGATTTTCTATCCGACGCCCCTTCCGCGCTTGCCAAGGGTCCGATTGCCCTGATCATGGTCGAGGACGAGGTCGAAGTGGACAGCACCGTACGGCACCATCTCGACCTTGGTTTCAAAAAGGTCGTCCTCTTTGCCGACCCCGATATCGAAGTGTCGCCGAAGGTCGAGACCAAGACCATTCGCGTCGATCTCGATATGCGGGGCGAACATGCGCTGACGACGGCTGTGAACGCTTGCATTGAGACCGCGCCGAATGTCTGGATGTACTACTGCTACAACGCAGAATACCTGTTCTACCCGTTTTGCGAGACGCGCACGATCGGCGAAATGCTCTCTTTCCACACCGAAGAGCGCCGCGATGCGATGCTGACCTACGTCGTTGATCTTTATGCGGGCGACTTGGGAAAATACCCGTCGGCAGTCTCGGTCGACGAAGCCATGCTGGACAAAACGGGCTACTATGCGCTGGCCCGCAACGACCCCGCGAACCACAACCACCCCAAGGAACGACAGTTGGATTTCTACGGCGGTCTGCGTTGGCGGTATGAAGAGTTCATCCCCGCTGCCAAGCGTCGGATCGACAGGATCGCCATTTTCCGCGCCCAAAAAGGGCTGCGTCTCAATGACGATCACACGTTTAACGTCGCAGAATACAACACCTACGCTTGTCCGTGGCACCATAACCTCACGGCTGCAATCTGTTCGTTCCGCACTGCAAAGGCGCTGAAACGTAACCCGGGATCGACCTTTGCGATCAACACCTTTGAATGGCGCAATTCGGTGCCGTTTGACTGGCACTCACGACAGTTGCTGGATTTCGGGCTAATCGAGCCGGGTCAGTGGTTCTGATTCTTTAGGACCGACGCAGGCGGATCACGACATCCACCGCAGAGATGCGCGCGCCATCAGGGGCGTCTGGCAGTCCTTCGATACGCAGTTGGTCCGCAGGCGCATCGGTGAGACGACCGTCGTCTTCCCAATAGAAATGCGGGTGGTCGGACATATTGGTGTCGAAATAGCTGCGCGACCCATCAACGGTGATCTCACGGACCAAGCCTGCCTCGCTGAACGCACGCAGGGTGTTATAAACCGTCGCGAGCGAAACATCGGCGTCTGCTTTGGTCGCGGCCTCATAGAGCCACTCTGCGGTTACATGCCGATCCATACCGTCACCCACCAAAACAGCCGCCAGCGCCACACGTTGCCGTGTCGGACGCAGCCCCGCCTGAGCGAGCCATTCTGTTCCGCGATTGATCCGGTCATCCAGCATGAAGGTCATCCTTATGTTGAAGGGTACAATACAGCGCGGCAGCGACTTTTTTCAATCGCAAAGTCAAATTGGCCCGCGACGCCGCTACACTTGCTCTTGTTAACCTCTGGGTGATAGACGAACGTTAATAACGCATCACTATCCCAACAAGGGGGACACATACGCATGGCCCAATACCCGAGCAGCTTTGACCGCGACGATCTGTTAAAATGTGCCCGTGGCGAACTTTTCGGCCCCGGTAACGCGCAGCTGCCGGAACCGCCGATGCTTATGATGGACCGCATCACCGAGATTTCCGAGGACGGTGGTCTGCATGGCAAAGGCCATGTTGTTGCTGAATTCGACATCAAACCAGACCTCTGGTTCTTCGACTGCCACTTCCCCGGCAACCCGATCATGCCGGGCTGCCTTGGCCTTGATGGTCTGTGGCAGCTGACAGGCTTCAACCTCGGTTGGCGTGGTTGGGAAGGTCGTGGTTACGCGCTCGGCGTTGGCGAAGTGAAGCTGACTGGTATGGTGCGTCCAGAACGCAAAATGCTGACTTACAAGGTCGATTTCACCAAAGCGGTGCAAACCCGTCGTCTGACCATGGGTGTGGCCGACGGTATCGTCGAAGCTGACGGTGAAGTGATCTACGTCGTTAAAGACATGAAAGTGGCTCTGTCCGCGTCCTAAGACCGACAGAACATCAAAGACTACAAGGGAGGGTGCCTATGCGCCGTGTTGTCGTAACTGGTCTCGGGATCGTTTCACCGATCGGGAACAATGCTGCCGAGGTAGAGGCCTCTCTTCGTGCGGGTAAATCGGGCATCGAAGCCAGCCCCGAAATGGCAGAACGCGGCTTCCGCAGCCAGATCGCAGGCACCGTGAAAATCGACGTAACAGAACACGTTGATAAGCGTGCTCTGCGTTTCATGGGTCCGGGCGCGGCTTATGCTTACATCTCGATGAAGCAAGCGATCGAGGATTCTGGCCTGTCCGAGGATCAAGTATCCAACACCCGCACAGGTCTGATCGCAGGCTCTGGTGGCCCGTCCACCAGCGCGATGTACGCCGCGCACCAGATCGTCGATAACAACGGTTCGCCCAAACGGATCGGGCCCTTCGCTGTGCCGAAGTGCATGTCCTCGACCATCTCTGCGAACCTCTCGACCCAGTTCAAGATCAAGGGCATCAACTACTCGATCACCTCGGCTTGTTCGACCTCTCTGCACTGCATCGGCAGCGCAGCAGAACAGATCATGATGGGCAAACAGGACGTTATGTTCGCAGGTGGCGCAGAAGAACTCGACTGGACCCTGTCCTGCTTGTTCGACGCGATGGGTGCGATGTCGTCGAAATACAACGACACGCCGACCAAAGCGTCCCGCGCATTCGACGCTGGCCGTGACGGTTTCGTCATTGCAGGCGGCGGCGGTATAGTTGTCCTCGAAGAGCTCGAGCACGCAAAAGCACGCGGCGCGAAAATCTACGCTGAGGTCACAGGCTTTGCCGCGACCTCGGATGGTCACGACATGGTTGCCCCGTCGGGTGAAGGTGGCGAACGCGCAATGCGCCTCGCTCTCGAAACCCTGCCCGAAGGCCGCAAAATTAGCTACATCAACGCACACGGCACATCGACACCCGTCGGTGACGTGGGCGAGGTTCAGGCTGTGCGCCGCGTCTTTGGCGAAGGGACCACACCGCCGATCTCGTCGACCAAATCCATGACGGGTCACAGCCAAGGCGCAACTGGCGCATCCGAGGCCATTTACTGCCTCCTGATGCTTCAGGGCGACTTCATCGCACCTTCGATCAACGTCGAAACACTCGACCCAGAGTTGAATCCCACAGAAATATCGACTTCTCTGGTTGAAAATGCTGGGCTAGACACCATCATGACCAACAGCTTTGGGTTTGGTGGCACGAACGGGTCGATGCTGCTCTCCAAGTTTCGAGACTAAGGACTTTTTCACATGACTATTTCGATGCAGGGCAAACGTGGCTTGATCATGGGCGTTGCCAACGAACGCTCCATCGCTTGGGGTATCGCTAAGGCAATGGCGGACGCAGGCGCAGAACTCGCGTTCTCTTATCAAGGCGAAGCCTTTGGCAAACGCGTTGAACCACTGGCCGCGTCGGTAGGTTCTGACACCCTCATCGACGTAGATGTGACCAACGACGAAAGCATGGACCTCGCCTTTCAGACACTGAAAGACAAATGGGGCACCATAGATTTCGTGGTCCACGCGATTGCCTATTCGGACAAGAACGAACTCACAGGTCGTTTCATCAACACCAGCCGCGATAACTTCTGCAATTCGATGGTTATCAGCTGCTATTCGTTCATCGAAGTGTCCAAGCGCGCATCGGAACTGATGCCGAACGGCGGCACGCTGCTGACGCTGACCTATGGCGGTTCCAACCGCGTGACGCCGAACTACAACGTCATGGGCGTTGCAAAGGCTGCGCTGGAATCTTCGGTCCGCTATCTGGCAAACGACCTCGGCCCGCAGGGTATCCGCGTGAACGCGGTCTCCCCCGGCCCGATGAAAACACTGGCCGGCGCAGCCATCGGTGGCGCACGCGCAACGTTCCGCCACACGGAACAAAACGCACCGCTGCGGTCGAACGCAACGCTCGAGGCTGTTGGCGGCACCGCGGTTTACCTCGCATCCGATGCTGGCGCTTACACAACGGGCGAAATTATCCGCGTTGACGGCGGCTTCCACGTTCTTGGGATGCCACAGCAAGACCACCTCTGATCCATGGGATTACTGGCCCTTGCCCTCGGGTTTTGCACTGCCTTTTGGCTGGCAACACGCGGGGGCTGGGCTGGACTTTCCATTGAGTGGCCCGACCGCAAGTTCTGGGCCTTTGGCGCACTCGCCGCCGCAGCGATCTTTTTCTTTTTCGGCCCGTTCTTTGGCCCCTGCCTGATCGCAACCTTCTATTTCCAAGAACTCGGCCACGTCGTCACGCTTCGCTCTTTCGGCGTGGACGCAAAAATCCGCGCCATCCCCGTCTTTGCGAACCCGCCCAAGTGGGATTTGCACAAACTGGACCAAGGCAAAGAAGCCTATGTCGCGCTGATGGGACCTGCCTTTACCGTGCCTGCGGTATTTTTGTGCCTCGCGATTGCAGCGATGTTGCTGAACAGCTCACCGCTGCTGGGGAATTACCTCGCGGGGTTTGCAGCCGTCTCGGCCACTTACGGCGCCTTCACGCTGTTGCCGTTCTGGCCGCTGGCAGGAGGACGGATCATCCGCGCCGTGTCAGAGACATTCTGGCCAATTCTGCCGTTTGTATTGGGGGGTGCTGCCCTCGCTGTGATCCTAACATTGGCCGCTGGCTTTATGTCATTCACGCTTGGCGCTATCGCGTTTATCGGCATTCGTGGCCTCATGGCCCTTGAACACCCGACGCCGCATCAATCCCCGATGCCCAAAGATGCCGCATGGCTATTGATCGGGGCCTATCTTGTGGTCACGGCCAGCCTGTATCGGTTCGGCTGGCCGCTCATTGTTCTCGCCTTGGGCCTTTAGGCCGCTTTGATCTCGACCAGTTCGATCGCAAAGATCAGGTCTTTGCCAGCGAGCATGTGGTTCGCATCCAGAACAACCTGCTCTTCGTTCGCGTCCACAACAGTCACAGGGACAACCTGACCCGTCGGCGCTTGCATCTGAAGCTGGGTGCCGATCTCGGTCGGGATGTGATCAGGAATTTCGGAACGCGGGATCGCTTGGATCGCGTCAGGGCTGGCTTCGCCGTAGGCTTCGGCACAGGGGACTTCGACGGTTTTCTTATCGCCAACGGTCATGCCAGGCAGAGCCTTATCCAGACCAGGAATGATCTGACCAGAGCCAACGATGAATTCCAACGGCTCACGACCTTCGCTGCTGTCAAAGGTTTCGCCAGTGGTCAGGGTGCCAGTGTAATGAATACGAACGGTGTCACCCGATTTTACTTGGGTCATAAAAATCTCCGGTCTGTCAGGGAAAGAATGAAAGAGGCCGCACTCTGCGGGTGCTCTGGGATTCGGGGGACACCCTATGGAATGCATGGCTGGATTGCAAACGGCACCCTTGTTCTTCCGCTCAGAGTTGGTCACTCTGCGCGACAGGATGGAGGACCCACATTGATCAACACCTGTATTTTTGATGCCTATGGCACATTGTTCGACGTCGCTGCCGCAGCACGGGAAGCTGCCGCAGAACCCGGACAGGAGGCACTGGCGCAAGTCTGGCCGACACTGGCCGCAAATTGGCGCCGCAAGCAGTTGGAATATTCATGGCTCCGCGCTGTGGCCCGCCAACACGTTGATTTCTGGCAGGTCACGGGTGACGGTCTGGATTGGGCGATGGAGGCTTCTGGCCTCGACGATGCCGCCCTCCGCGAACGTCTTTTGGCGCTCTATTGGGAACTGAGCGCCTATCCCGAAGTGCCCAAAATGCTCGCCACGCTGAAAGAGCGCGGGATGAACACTGCGATCCTGTCGAACGGATCGCCCGCGATGCTGGATGCGGCGGTGAAATCGGCAGGCCTGTCTGATCTTCTCGACGATGTTTTGTCGGTCGAAACGGTGGGCGTCTATAAACCGCATGACCTCGTTTACGAAATGGTCGAGAGCCGTTTTGTCTGCGAACGGAACGAAGTCCTCTTTGTCTCGTCGAACGGCTGGGACGCGGCGGGGGCATCGAAATTTGGCTATCGCACCGCTTGGGTGAACCGTAATGGCGACCCGATGGATCGGCTCTATGCCGCGCCGGAATGGGTACTCACAGACCTCAGTACGATCCCGGACCTGATCTAATGCCCTATTACAGCGCCCCCGACGGAACCCGACTGCATTACCTCGACGAAGGCGAAGGGCTGCCCGTCCTCGCGCTGGCAGGCCTAACGCGCAACGCGGCTGATTTCGACCACATCGCACCGCTGCTGGACGGGATCAGACTCATTCGGCCTGATTATCGCGGTCGGGGGAAATCGGACTGGGCATCGTCGGACACCTATTCCGTGCCGCACGAGGCGCAGGACATTCTGGCCCTTATGGATCATCTGGGGCTGGAAAAGGCTGCGATCATCGGCACATCGCGCGGTGGGATTATTGGAATGGTTCTGGCAGCAACCGCCAAGGACCGACTGCTGGGCGTTGCGCTCAATGACATTGGCCCCGTGATCGACACCCAAGGGCTGGATATCATCAGCGCCTACGTTGGCCGCAATCCCGCGCAAAAAACCTACGAAGAGGCCGCCCAATTCCGCGACCGCAACTGGGTGCATTTTAAGAACGTCCCGATGGAGCGTTGGTTGGCCGAGGTTCGTGCCCACTACGAACAGACCGCCGATGGGCTCGTCATTCGTTATGACCCAAAGCTACGCGATACTTTCAACGCGGCAGACAACAACGCCCCATCGCTTTGGCCGTTTTTCGACGCGCTCGACGGACTGCCGATTGCGCTGATCCGTGGGATGAACAGCGATTTGCTCTCGCTCGAGACGGCTGACGAAATGTCAAAGCGCCGCCCCGACATGATCCGCGCCGAGGTGCCAGATCGTGGTCACGTGCCGTTTTTGGACGAACCAGAAGCCATTGAAGCCCTGCGGGTTTGGCTCTCAGCTGTGAAGGACACCCAAGCCTAGCGTCTGATCTAGGTCTAAAGGTTGCCTTTCGGCGGAACCCGCCGCATGTATCGGGGAAACCGAGGAGGCGACCATGTCCGAACATTTCATCCAACGGGGCGATGTGACCCTCTACGCACGTGTTGACGGGGTCGATGATCCTGCTGCACCGACCGTTGTGTTTGCCAACTCTCTCGGCACCAACCTTCATCTGTGGGACGCCGTTCTGCCGCTCTTGCCCGAAGGCTTGCGGATCGTGAGGATGGACAAACGTGGGCACGGGAAGTCCTCGGCTCCTGAGGCGCCCTATACAATGGGTGCGCTGATTTCCGATACAGAGGCCGTCTGTGACGCGTTGAACGTGCGCGATGCGATGTTCGTTGGTCTGTCGATTGGCGGCATGATTGCCCAAGGCTTGGCAGTCAAACGGTTCGACATCATCCGCACGCTCGTTCTATCGAATACCGCCGCAAAGATCGGCATGCCGAAACTCTGGCAAGACCGCATTGATACCGTCCGCACCAAGGGTCTAGAGGCCTTGGTCGATGGGATCATGCAGAAATGGTTCACCCGCGATTTTCGCAATTCGCCTGCCGTGACACCGTGGCGCGATATGGTCTGCGCAACCTCGGTCGAGGGATATTGCGGGTGCTGCGCTGCGATTTCAGGCACGGATTTCTACACGCCCACCAGCGGGCTTCGCTGCCCCACGCTAGGCATCGCGGGGTCTGATGACGGGTCGACCCCTGCCGATCTGGTACGCGAAACCATAGACGTGATCCCCGGTTCCAAATTCGAGATCATCCGCAAAGCAGGACACCTGCCTTGTGTTGAAAAGCCGGAAGAGTATACCGCGCTCCTAACGCAATTCATGAAAGACACGGGCCATATCTGATGACCGCATCCCCCTTTGACAGCGCAATCTGGCGCGACGCCCTCTTTGACCGCGAAACGGCTGCGCTCTTTACTGATACAGCCGAAGTGCGTGCTATCATGATCGTGCTGGGCACCTTGGCAAAGGTTCGCGGTGAACGGGGTGAGGTTCCTGATATCGCGGCAAAGGCTATCCACCGTGCCTCGCTCGAACTGCAGATCGACCCGTCGGGTCTGGCCAAGGGTGTCGCCGTTGACGGCGATCCCGTGGCCCCTGTCATCCAGTATTTCCGAGAAATGATGCAGGCGCCAGAATTCGCACCGCACGTTGGCGAAGGTGCGACCATGGCGCAGATCGAGGACACGGCCCAAGCGCTCCGCCTCCGTCAGTTCCTGACGATCATGTCAGAACGTCTGGGTGCGCCCGACGCCCTTGCCCCGCTCGCTGCGCGGCTAAAGGTCAGCCACATCGCGGACGAAGATTTGGCAAAGGGCCTGAACCTTGGCCTCGCTGACGCTGACACTGATGTGGCTTTTGCCGATTTTGCGGACTGGATGGTTACGACCGCTCAACAGTTAGCCGCCACATCGCCACTCGCTTCTGCACTGGTTGCCCTGATCACCGGCCTGAACCACAGCCTCCAATCCGCACGCGACACAGACGCAGAGCGACTGACCCGTCGCATGTGCCTCCCACAAATGGCGCTTGCGCTAGGTAGGTTAAACACACTTGCAAAGTGAACCCGATGGTTTAACTCCTGTCAGGCTAATTGGAGCCTGACATGCGCTTACCTATCGTTTTCATCCTGATCACAGTCCTGCTTGATGCGATGGGTATCGGCATCATCATGCCCGTCATGCCCGACCTGATCCAAGAGATCCACGGCGGCGATGTTGGCAACGCGGCGTTTTGGGGCGGCATCCTGACCGCCGTCTTTGCCGCGATGCAGTTCCTCTTTGGACCACTGATCGGCAATATCTCTGACAGCTTTGGCCGTCGGCCAGTCCTGCTGATCGCGCTTGTGATCATGGCGATGGACTACATGCTGATGGCCGTGGCGGGGACGATTTGGCTGCTGCTGGTCGGACGGATTATCGGCGGCATCACAGGTGCAACCCACACCACCGCAGGCGCCTATATGGCCGACATTTCAAAACCTGAAGAAAAAGCCGCGAACTTTGGCCTGATCGGTGCTGCCTTTGGCGTGGGCTTTGTCGTGGGGCCGATGATTGGCGGGTTCCTCGCTGACCTCGGCACGCGTGCGCCGTTCTATGCTGCCGCGATCTTTGCCGCGGCCAACTTTGTCTTTGGGCTATTCGTGCTGCCAGAGACTGTTTCAAAAGAAAACCGCCGAAGCTTTGATATCAAACGCGCAAACCCCTTGTCAGCGTTCCGTGCGATTGGGTCACTTCCTGGCCAATCGCCCATGCTCTTGATCATCTTTGTCTTTAGCGTCGCGCATTTCGTCTACCCTGCAATCTGGGCCTATTTAGGCAAAGAGAAATTCGGCTGGGACCCGACGATGATCGGCCTATCGCTCGCCGCCTTCGGTATTTCGATGGCCGTGGTCCAAGCCGTCCTGATCCGCCCGATCCTCCGCATACTTGGGGATCGTAAAACAGTGCTCGCAGGCTTTATCGTCGATATTGTTGGGATGCTGCTCGTGGTCTTTGTCGACAACGGCTGGATGGTTCTCGCGCTGACGCCTGTGATGGCGCTTGGCTCTATCTCTGGGCCGACGATCCAAGGCATCATGTCCCGCGCCACCCCCGACAACCAGCAAGGCGAATTGCAAGGCGTCGTCCAATCCATCAACGCGGTCGGCATGGCGATTTCACCACTGATCATGACCTGGATTTTCTGGGCCTTCACGTCGGGTGGCTGGGGCTACCTCCCAGGTGCACCGTTTGTGTTGTCAGCGGTATTGGTTGCGGGATGCGTTGTGATCTTTGTCACGACCAAATCGGATCACTGATCGTCAGGGCCGCAATCCTCACCCGAATGGCGAATGATTACAATTGCCGCTGGGATGCCTAATCCAATGGCTGCGTAGAGCAATGCAGCCACACCAATACCCGCGCCAAAGAGCCAGACCGACAGGGCCGCACTGACTGCGCCAAAGGTCGAGAAAAAGAGGATGAGTGCTGCGGACAAGGCTTTGTTCCTTGAGAATGAAAAAGCCGCAGCGCGGGGCTGCGGCTTTGCCTGGATCGTATTAGCGCGAGAACTTTTTGTATTTCAGGCGCTTCGGTTCTAATGCATCGGCACCGAGACGACGTTTCTTGTCTTCTTCATAGTCCTCAAAGTTACCTTGGAACCATTCGACATGTGCCTCACCCTCGAAGGCGAGGATGTGGGTACAAATACGGTCGAGGAAGAAACGGTCGTGCGAGATGACAACGGCGCAGCCCGCGAAATCGGTCAGCGCGTCTTCGAGAGCACGGAGGGTTTCAACGTCAAGGTCGTTGGTCGGTTCGTCGAGAAGAAGAACGTTGCCGCCTTCTTTGAGCAGGCGCGCCATGTGAACACGGTTGCGTTCACCGCCCGACAGCAGTCCGACTTTCTTCTGTTGGTCGCCGCCTTTGAAGTTGAACGACGAACAATAGGCGCGCGAGTTCACTTCGGCATCGCCCAGCGCGATTAGTTCTGCACCGCCCGAGATTGCTTCCCATACAGTCGCGTTCGGGTCGAGGTCGTCACGCGACTGGTCAACGTAGGACAGTTTCACGGTATCCCCGAGAGCGATAGAGCCCTCGTCTGGCTGTTCCTGACCTGTGAGCATTTTGAACAGGGTCGATTTACCAGCGCCGTTCGGACCGATGACGCCCACGATACCACCCGGCGGCAGGTCGAACGACAGGTCTTCGATCAACAGCTTATCGCCCATCGCCTTTTTCAGACCAGAGACCTCGATCACCTTGCCGCCCAGACGGGGGCCGTTCGGGATAACGATCTGGGCGCGACCGACCTTTTCACGCTCTGACTGTTCAGCCAGTTCGTTATAGGCGTTGATACGTGCTTTCTGTTTTGCCTGACGGGCTTTCTGACCCTGACGCATCCACTCAAGTTCGCGTTCCAGCGTTTTCTGCTTGGATTTGTCTTCGCGGGCTTCCTGCTCCAGACGTTTGGCTTTCTGTTCGAGCCAGCTGGAGTAGTTGCCTTCGTAAGGGATGCCCTGACCACGGTCGAGTTCGAGAATCCACCCCGTGATATCGTCGAGGAAGTAACGGTCGTGGGTAACGCAGAGGATCGTGCCTTTGTATTCGATCAAGTGCTTCTGGAGCCACGCAATGGTTTCAGCGTCGAGGTGGTTGGTCGGTTCGTCGAGCAGAAGCATATCAGGTGCTTCGAGCAGAAGTTTACACAGCGCCACACGGCGACGTTCACCGCCCGAGAGGTTCGCAGGCATCGCGTCATCTGGCGGGCAGCGCAGTGCTTCCATCGACACGTCCACTTGGCTGTCGAGGTCCCAGAGGTTCTGGCTGTCGATCTCGTCCTGAAGACGCGCCATTTCGTCGGCGGTCTCGTCCGAGTAGTTCATCGCGAGTTCGTTATAACGGTCCAGAATGGCCTTTTTCGCAGCCACACCCAACATCACGTTGTCACGCACAGACAGCGTTTCATCGAGTTGCGGTTCCTGCGGCAGGTAGCCGACCTTTGCGCCTTCTGCGGCCCATGCCTCGCCCGAGAAATCCTTGTCCCAGCCAGCCATAATTTTAAGAAGCGACGATTTACCGGCGCCGTTGACACCGACAACACCGATTTTAACGCCGGGAAGGAAGTTGAGACGGATGTTCTCAAAGACCTTCTTCCCGCCTGGGTAGGTCTTGGACACGCCGTCCATGAAATAGACAAACTGGTAGCTGGCCATTGGGTGATCCTCTGAATCTGGTTTGGCCCTAGATAGCGATCATGGCGACGAGGGGCAATGCGGCGCGGCTTGCAATCCGCTTGCTCAATATCATCTTTCCGATCAAGTTAGCGCCAACACGAGGGAGGATGACATGACATACACACCAGCCGAGGACCGTTATTCGAAAATGGTCTACCGCAAGTGCGGAAATTCTGGCCTGAAACTGCCCGCGATCTCGCTCGGCCTTTGGCACAATTTCGGACATGACACACCACATCAAACAAAGCGCGATATCTGCCAGACGGCCTTTGACCTCGGCATCACGCATTTCGATTTGGCGAACAACTACGGCCCACCCGCAGGCTCTGCAGAAGAAGCCTTTGGCGAAATCCTAAAGACCGACTTCGCGGGCTATCGTGACGAACTGATTATTTCGTCCAAAGCGGGCTATGACATGTGGCCTGGCCCCTACGGCGAATGGGGAAGCCGCAAGTATCTGATCGCATCTTGTGACCAATCGCTGAAACGGATGGGTCTGGACTACGTCGATATCTTCTATTCGCACCGCTTTGACCCCGAAACCCCGCTCGAAGAGACAATGGGCGCGCTGGAGCATATCTGGCGGTCGGGCAAGGCGCTCTATATCGGCATCTCGTCTTACAATTCGCAACGCAGCCGCGAAGCTGCCGCGATCCTGCGTGACATGGGCGTGCCGCTGTTGATCCATCAGCCCAGCTACAACATGCTAAACCGCTGGGTCGAACATGACGGCCTGCTGGATACATTGGATGACCTCGGCGTTGGGTCGATTGCATTCACTCCGCTGGCCCAAGGGATGCTGACGAACAAATACCTCGGCGGTGTCACCGAAGGCCGTGCTGTTCAGGGCAAGAGTCTCGATCCGAATGTTCTGGACGAACGTGTTCTGAACAACATCCGCAAGCTCAACGAAATCGCAGAGGGCCGTGGTCAAACGCTCGCCCAAATGGCGATTGCGTGGGTGCTGCGCGGTGGTCGGGTGACGACGGCGTTGATCGGTGCGTCCAAGGCCTCGCAGGTCGTGGATTGCTGCGGCGCGATCGGGAACCTCGATTTCACCGCCGATGAACTGGCGCTGATCGACACCTATGCAAATGAGGAACAGATCAACCTCTGGGCGCGGTCGTCAGAGCTGGAATAACAAACAGCGGCTTTACTTTTCAGCCGCCACACGGTTTCTGGTCAGCCATGGATCAGAGGTTTCCAGTCGCGCAAGCCGGTCAGGTGATCGGCCTTTTGGGCGGGTCATTCGACCCCGCCCACGAAGGCCATGCCCATATCACCCGCGTGGCCTTGCGCCGTTTCGGACTGCACCGCGTGTGGTGGCTCGTCTCTCCGGGGAACCCGTTAAAAGAGCGCGGCCCAGCACCACTGGACCTGCGCATTGAACGTGCCCGCAAGGTCATCAATGACCCGCGTGTTATCGTCACGGGCATCGAAGAACGGCTCGGCACGCGCTACACAGCCGAAACCATCGCAGCCCTGCAACAACGCTATCGCGGCGTGCGGTTTGTTTGGCTGATGGGGGCCGATAACCTGTCGCAGTTTGATCGCTGGCAGAGCTGGAAACAGATCGCCAATTCGGTGCCTATCGGGGTCGTCGCCCGTCCGGGGTATGGCGTTCAGGCGCGGACATCGAAAATGGCGCGGATGTTCAGGGGGGCGCAATTGGATCCCCGCGCGTCTACTGTGCTTGGCTCCCACGACGCGCCCGCGTGGTGCTATGTGAACCACCCGCTCTCTCATGCATCGAGCACCGCGATCCGCGATAAGGGCGAATGGGATCACGGCAAGGCAGGCGCATGACGGTTCGACTAACACGCCGCGCCGCCCTGATCGGCCTCTTATCGTCTAGCGCGTCTATCGCCTTGGCTGGCGCACCTACGCAGTCACCCCGTCCGACCGAACGACCAGCTTTTTGGCCACCCGCCCCGCGCCCCGCGACTCGTCCAGAGGTCGAAGACCTGATCGCCGAGGCCCGATTGGGCGGAACCACAGGCTTTGTCATTGCGGACGCCCAAACAGGCGAGATCATCGAACGTGGATCGGCGCATGTGCCTCTGCCCCCTGCGAGCGTGGCGAAAACCCTGACATCGGTTTACGGGCTAGAGGCGCTCGGGCCGCATTACCAATTCAGGACCACTCTTCGCGCTGAGGGCACGATCACCGATGGGGTGCTGGATGGCACGCTTATCTTGGCTGGCGGTGGCGATCCGACCTTGGTTACGGATGACCTCGCTGCGATGGCAGAGGGGCTTGCAGCGACGGGCCTGCGCGAAGTGCGCGGCGGGTTCGAGGTCTGGAACGGCGCCCTGCCCTACATCAATGAAATCGACCCAGACCAGCTTGACCATCTGGGCTATAACCCTGCGGTGTCTGGGCTGAACCTGAACTTTAACCGCGTGTATTTTGAATGGGCGCGGACGGCGGGGGACTATCGCGTCAGCCTAGACGCCCGAAGCGAACTGTACCGCCCCGAAGTGCATATGGCACGGATGCGGGTCGTAGATCGTGATCTGCCTGTTTACACCTACGACGCCGATGGCGAAGTCGATGACTGGACGGTTGCGCGGCGTGCCTTGGGGAACGACGGTTCTCGTTGGCTCCCCGTTCGGCAACCCGCGCTCTACGCGGGTGATGTGTTCCGCAGTTTTGCCAGCAGCCACGGCATCACCCTGCCCGCGCCGACGAAACGTAGCCGTGCTCCGCGTGGCGAAATACTCGTGACCCATAGCAGCGAACCGCTGACCACTGTTGTGCGCGATTGCCTCAAATACTCGACCAACCTCACGGCCGAGGCGATTGGCCTGACCGCCAGCGCCCGCCTTACTGGAGACGTTGAGGACCAGCACCAATCCGCACAGCACATGTGCGATTGGATCGCCCAGCGCACGGGGGCACGGATCGCCGTCGAAGATCACTCTGGCCTTGGAAGCGATTCGAAGGTGAGCGCGGCGCAGATGGTGAAATTCCTGACAACCGATGGGGTCGAGGCGCAACTTCGACCGTTACTGAAGTCCATTCCGATCAAGGATGAAAACGGTCGCCCGATGGAAACCCCGATCAAAGTCGAGGCGAAAACGGGCACGTTGAACTTTGTCTCTACGCTTGCGGGATACATCCACACAGAAACTGGTCGCGAACTGGCATTCGCGATTTTCTCGGCCAACCTCGGAGAACGCATAGCCGCCGAAGGTAGCCTCGACGATGTGCCAGCGGGCGCGGTCGGATGGAACCACCGCGCCAAGGCGCTGCAACAAGTGCTACTGAAACGCTGGGGCCGCTATTAGATCGTCATATGACGCGCACGCGCACCACGTTCGATTGCCGCGGCATGCAGGCGGTCGATATTCAGCTCGTGGCGAATTTCTTCCAGCATACGTGCTTCGGCGCCTTCAATCCGACCGTCTGCTGCCGCAACATCGCAAGACAACGCATAGGCCGTTTCAAATAGTTTTTCAGGCAATGCATCGCGGATCAGGCCGAACAAGGCGTCCAATCCGTCTTCTTGTTCCAATAGATCAAACACGGTCTGAGACAAGCGCGGCAGACGGATTTCATCGAATTCTGCGAATACTGGCAAATGGTTGATCATATTGTTGATCCGCACCAATTCCGCGGTGCGGATGTCGGCGTCGCTTGCGGAAACGGCAATCATCAGGGCAACCAGTGCGTCCTGAGCGGTCATTGGGGCGTCTTCGATCATTGTCGTCTCCATCGTGTTACACCCCTTCATTTATTGACGACATGGCGCTGTCGCAATAGGGAGTGCGCTTGAGACCTGCCATGGGGGCGGGCCATAAATCTGAGAGTATCACAATGACCGACGTGCGCGCAGTAGCGATGGAGAGCAAGGCATGGCCCTTTGAAGAAGCCCGCGCCCTACTCAAACGCTATGAAAAGGCGCCGCCGGAAAAGGGATACGTTCTGTTTGAGACAGGATACGGGCCGTCGGGTCTGCCGCATATCGGCACCTTTGGCGAAGTTCTGCGGACCACGATGATCCGCAACGCATTCCACCAAATTTCGGACATCCCGACCCGTCTGATCTGTTTCTCGGACGACCTCGACGGGATGCGCAAGGTTCCGACCAACGTCCCCAATCAGGACATGCTCAAAGACCACGAGCAAAAGCCGCTGACTTCGGTGCCAGATCCGTTCGGTGAATTCGAATCCTTCGGTCACCACAACAACGCGATGCTGCGCCGTTTCCTCGATACCTTTGGGTTCGAGTATGAGTTCTATTCGGCGACCGAATTCTACAAATCGGGCCAGTTCGACGAAGTCCTGAAACGTGCTGTCGATAAATACGACGACATCATGAAAGTGATGCTGGCCTCGCTGCGCGACGAACGTCAGGCGACCTATTCGATCTTCCTTCCGATCCACCCTGAAACAGGCCGCGTTCTCTACGTGCCGATGAAGGAAGTGAACCGCGAAAACTACACGATCACCTTTGACGACGAGGCAGGCAAAGAGTGGACACTGCCTGTCACGGGCGGCAATGTGAAACTCCAGTGGAAGCCGGACTTTGGCGCACGCTGGGCTGCGCTTGGCGTAGACTTTGAGATGTATGGTAAGGACCACTCCACCAACACCAACATCTACGACCGCATCTCGGAAATCCTCGGCGCGAAAAAGCCGAACCACATGGTGTATGAGCTATTCCTCGATGCGAACGGTGAAAAGATTTCGAAGTCCAAAGGCAACGGTATCTCCATCGACGAATGGCTGACCTATGCCTCGACGGAATCGCTGTCCTACTTCATGTTCCTGAAGCCCAAGACCGCAAAGCGCCTGCACTTTGACGTGATCCCAAAGATGATGGACGAATATCACCAGCAGCTGAACGCCTACCACGGTCAGGATGCCAAAGGTCAGCTGGCGAACCCCGTCTACCACATTCACAACGGCAACGTTCCGCAGTCCAACATGGTCGTTCCGTTCTCCATGCTGCTCAACCTCGCGTCTGTTTCGGGCGCAGAGGACAAGGGCGCAATGTGGGGCTTTATTCAGCGCTACGCACCCGACGCGGGCCCAGAGTCGCACCCCGATCTGGATCAGGCCGCAGGCTTTGCCGTGCGCTACTATCAGGACTTCGTGAAGCCCGAGAAAACCTACCGCGCGCCGAACGATCAAGAACGCGCTGCCATGGAGGATATGGTTACTCGCCTCAAGGCTTGGGACGGTGGGCTGGATGCCGAAGAACTGCAGTCGATGGTCTTTGCCGTTGGTAAGGACCACGAGTTCGAGAACCTCCGCGATTGGTTCAAGGCCCTCTACGAGGTGCTCTTGGGCGCATCCCAAGGTCCGCGTTTCGGTGGTTTCATCGCGCTCTACGGCGTTGAAGAAAGCATCAAGCTGATCGAAGACGGTTTGGCCGGTAACCTCGGCTAACGTCTTGAACAAATTAGATCATGGGCGCATCGACCGCCCATGATCTCCTAGTCGACCATCTCAAAGCGACTGCTTTTCAGGGTCACCCCAATCTCCGTTCTGAACCAAATCCATGTTTCGCGCGTATCTTTCGATATGGAGGATACGCCATGATGAGAACGGCAATTTTGCTTCTGAGCCTGCTGGCCATTCCCGCAACAGCCCAAGACCGCCCCGCGATTGAAACGACAATCACAGGACAGTTGGACGCTTTCACCGCGCGGGATGTCGAACAAGCGTTCCAATTTGCAAGCCCGATGATCCAACGGTTATTCAACAGCCCTCGGAACTTTGGACACATGGTCGAATTCGGCTACCCGATGGTCTGGGATAACAGTGACCGAAGGTTCTTGGGCCTTTCGCCCAAAGCGGATCGTTGGGTCCAGCGGGTCATGGTCACGGACACCCGAGGGGCGATCCATATCCTCGAATACTACATGATTGAGACCGAAGACGGCTGGCGCATCGATGGCGTCGATCTCGTCCCGTCCCCCGCCCCAAGCGTCTAAGGGGGCACCGTCACGGTGGTCTAAGCAGATGTTCAAACTGACCTGATATTTCTAGCGCAAAGCTGGAATGAAAGAGGTCATCATGAACAAAGCTATCACCGACGGTCTGGTCTTTATGCCGCCTGAATTTGCGCTCGGTCTTTCTGTTTGGTCGAGCGGGGACGGCACCCCAGGATCGGACACCTACGACGGATCAGGACAAGGCGTCTATGTGCCCGCCGATCAGCATTTTGACGGCTGCATCGAAATTCTATCGACCTCTGCGCTGCAAAAGCTGCGATACATCGGGCAAACGACCATACTACCGGGGTGCTATCTGCGCATCACCGCACGGGTTAAGGCGATCTCTGGCCCGCTGCCCACTGTGCGCATTGCGGGTTGGGCTGGTGGCGCGGGTGGTAACCACGTGGCGGGTCTGACCGAGACGGGTCCAGACGTAACGCTGAGCGCCTATGGCGAGGTGACAGAAATCAGCGCGATTGTCGGCACAGGTCCGCGTGGTGGCGTCGATATGGTCTGGCCGAACGCGATCTACGGTCACTTTGGCATCGACATCGTGAACGGCACGGGCGGCGTGGTCCGCGTCGATGACATCGTGATCGAGGACATCACCAACGTCTACATCCGCGACATGATCGGCTTTGTCAATGTGCGCGATTACGGGGCCGTGGGGGATGGCGTCACCGACGATAGTGCCGCGTTTGAAGCCGCCGATGCCGATGCGCGGGGACGTGAGGTGCTCGTCTCTGATGGCGTGTTTTACCTCGCCAACCATGTGACCATCGAGAACCAGATCCATTTCTCTGGCTCGGTTGTGATGCCCGACGACAAACGGCTCGTCCTGCAAAAGAACTTTGACTTTGCGACCTATAACGATGCCTTCCCCGACGAAGAGGTCGCCTTTCGCAAGGCATTTCAGGCGCTTTTGAACAACGTGGATCATGACTCGCTCGACCTTTGCGGACGGCGGATTCAATTGAGCGGCCCCGTAGACATGCAGGCCGCCGAGGGCACCAAAACCACCTACGCCAGCCGCCGTGTGATCCGAAATGGTCAGCTTCAAGCGAATAGCTCTGCCAATTGGGACGATGTCACAGTCACATCGCAGGCAACCTATTCGGCGGCCAATTCGCGGCAACTGACGAATGTGGTGAATGTGGCCAATATCCCTATTGGGGCGCACATCACGGGCAACGGGGTCGGCCGCGAAATCTACGTCAAAGACCGCAATATCGCCGCGCAAACCATCACACTCAACCAACCGCTCTATGATGCCGAGGGGACGCAGGTCTTTACCTTTACGCGGTTCCAATACCTGCTCGATTTTTCGGGGTTCGAGAGCATTTCGAACTTCATCATCGACGGGGTGGATTTTAACTGTCAGGGCAATGCCAGCGGCGTGATGCTGGCTATTGAGGGCAGCATTTTCCAACTCCGCGACTGCCGCATGACCAAACCCAAAGACCGCGGGATCACCTCTGTCGGTGGGGCTTGTCAGGGCCTGACCATCGACCGTTGCCAGTTCCTATCGAACGAGATGGATCAACCCGTCAGCAACCGCACCACAATCGGGTTCAACGCAAACGCCAACGACGTGAAAATCCGCGATTGCCGCGTTGTGCGGTTCAAACATTTCTGCCTCTTGGCTGGGACTGGTAACCTGATCGTCGGCAACCACTGGTTCCACGGGGATGGCGAAACGGATGGTGTGCGCAAGGGCGGGATCATCTTTACCACGCCGAACGCAAAGTCGGTGATCACGGGTAATTACATCGATAACAACTTTATCGAATGGACTAATGAACACGACGAAACGCCCGCCTTGGGGCAACAGTATTCGTTTGGGGGCCTTACGATCACAGGCAATATCTTTACCGCCAACGATGTGGCCGATTGGTTCAATTACATCGTCATCAAACCCTACGGTCCCAACCACTACATCCACGGGCTATCCGTGACGGGGAACACCTTCCGCGTGCTCAATGGCAGTATCCAGCGGGTCGAAAAAGTTGACACCACCTTTGCCGATCTCGACTACGGGCGGATGCGGAATGTCCTGTTCCAAGGTAACACGTTTAATGGCGTCCAAGAGGAAGTTGAAAACCCCGCGATGATCGAACATAGCCAAGATACGGCAAGCTCTGCTTGGGTCGTCGATACGGCCCCTCTCCTGCCGTTTGGCGGACGGTCCCGCACGGTGGAAAGCTGCACGCCGAATGGTGCGATCACCAACGCCTCGAACGCAACGCAGTTCGTTAGCCCTTGGATCGACGCATCATATGGCACCGCGCAGAGCCAAGTCCGACTGGTCTGGCCCTCGGCGGTCAAAGGCAAGGTCTGGGTGAAGGCCCGCATGGACAAACCCCTTTGATCAAAGGGTGATCTGGATCAATGCGGCGACTCTGTGCGCGTGGTTGGTAGGGGTCATAAACAGGAGTCTGCTATGTACAAACACATCCTTGTGCCGGTCTCATTTGACGCGGGTTATGATCACCTCGATCCCTTTCCGATCGCTAAGGCTCTCGCTGAACCAGATGCGCGGATCAGCCTGATCCACGTCCTCGAAGAAGTGCCTAGCTACGCGATTTCCTACATGCCTGATGACTTTCGCGCAGAAAGCCGCGAAGCCATCCGCAATGACCTACAGGAAAGAGCAGCGGACATCCCCAACGCCGAAGTGTGGGTGGTTGATGGTCACGCTGGCCGCACCATCCTCGACTGGGCCGAAGAGCACGGCGTTGACCTGATCGTCATGGCCTCGCACCATCCGGGTCTTGGCGATTATCTGATCGGCTCGACCGCAGCGCGGGTTGTGCGTCATGCGCAATGCGCTGTGCACGTCATGCGCTGATCATTGAAAAACATTTGGCCACGGGTTTCCTCGTGGCCAAACTTCGTGTTCTCTGAACGCAAACGAGGAGACACACCATGCGCATCACCCTTGCACTGATCACCCTGACACTTCTCGCCGCTTGTGGTGGCGTGCCGTTGGTGCCGTTTATCTAACGCGATTTACGACTGCGTTTGTTACCGCCACGCTGCCCCGCGCGGCCAGCGGATGACCGACCTGATGCCTTACGGCTTTCCTCGACCGCATCGTCGACTGCGGACTGTCGGGCCAATGGATCGTCGGAAATCACCAGATCGACCGTCTCTAGCCGTTTGACTTCATCGCGCAGACGGGCGGCTTCCTCGAATTCAAGGTTTTCAGCGGCCTTACGCATATCGTTGCGAAGACCTTCCAGAACGGCCTCAAGGTTCCCACCGTGGAGCGGTTTGTCGACCGTAGCCGTGACGCGTGATTGATCGGTGTCACCTTTGTAGAGGCCTGCAAGGATATCCTCGACGTTCTTTTTGACCGTCTGCGGGGTGATCCCGTGTTCTTTGTTATAGGCCATCTGGCGGGCACGGCGGCGTTCTGTTTCGCCCAGCGCCCGCTCCATCGACCCAGTTATCCGATCCGCATACATAATCACGCGGCCTTCGGCGTTTCGCGCCGCACGACCGATGGTCTGGATCAGCGAGGTTTCAGAACGCAAGAAGCCCTCTTTGTCCGCATCGAGGATCGCAACCAATCCGCATTCAGGGATATCGAGACCCTCGCGCAAGAGGTTGATCCCGATCAGCACGTCAAAGGCACCCAAACGCAGGTCACGCAGGATTTCGATCCGCTCAATCGTATCAATGTCCGAGTGCATGTAGCGCACGCGGATACCCTGTTCGTGCATGTATTCGGTCAGGTCTTCGGCCATGCGTTTGGTCAGCGTGGTGCAGAGCGTCCGATAACCTTGGGCCGCGACCTTGCGCACCTCGTCCAAGAGGTCATCGACCTGCATCTCAACAGGACGGATTTCGACGACAGGGTCGAGGAGGCCGGTCGGACGAATGATCTGTTCGGTAAACACACCACCCGTTTGTTCCAGCTCCCAAGAGGCTGGCGTTGCCGACACATAGATCGACTGCGGACGCATCGCGTCCCATTCTTCAAACTTGAGTGGGCGGTTATCCATACAGGACGGCAGGCGGAACCCATGTTCTGCCAACGTAAATTTACGACGGTAGTCGCCCTTATACATGCCGCCAATCTGCGGCACGGACACGTGGCTTTCGTCGGCAAAAACGATCGCGTTGTCAGGGATAAATTCGAACAGCGTTGGCGGCGGCTCACCCGGGGCACGACCCGTCAGATACCGTGAATAGTTTTCGATGCCGTTGCAGACGCCCGTCGCTTCGAGCATCTCGAGGTCAAAGTTCGTTCGCTGCTCAAGGCGCTGCGCCTCCAGCAATTTCCCTTCGTCCTGCAATTGCTTCAGGCGGACTTGAAGTTCCTCTTTGATACCCTTGATCGCCTGCTGCATCGTTGGGCGCGGGGTCACGTAGTGGCTGTTCGCGTAGATACGCACCTTGTCAAAGGTATCGGTCTTCTCGCCCGTCAGCGGGTCAAATTCGTGAATAACCTCAAGCTCTTCGCCAAAGAACGACAGCCGCCATGCCCGATCATCCAAGTGGGCAGGCCAGATCTCTAGGCTGTCACCACGCACACGGAAACATCCCCGCTGGAATGCCGCATCATTGCGCCGATATTGTTGCGCCACGAGATCCGCCATCACCTGACGCTGGTCATACATTTTGCCCGCGAACAGGTCCTGCGTCATGGCCGAATAGGTTTCGACCGAACCGATACCGTAGATACACGAAACCGACGCCACGATGATCACATCGTCCCGCTCCAACAGTGCCCGCGTCGCCGAGTGGCGCATACGGTCGATCTGTTCGTTAATCTGGCTCTCTTTTTCGATGTAGGTGTCCGACCGCGGCACATAGGCTTCGGGCTGGTAGTAGTCGTAGTAGGACACGAAATATTCGACGGCGTTGTCGGGGAAGAACCCTTTGAATTCCCCATATAGCTGCGCGGCGAGCGTCTTGTTCGGGGCGAG
>NZ_JALRGW010000015.1:0-360 GCF_023253315.1 Aestuarium sp. | reverse complement strand
GGTGAACGTCTTGCCCGTACCCGTTGCCCCCAACAGCACCTGATCGCGTTCGCCCTGCAAAACACCCGTCGATAGTTCCGCAATCGCCGTGGGCTGATCGCCTGCGGGTTCGAACTCTGTGCTCATGACAAACCGTTTGCCGCCTTCCAGCTTTTCGCGCTGTTGCGGCGCGCGGTGCAGCATTGGCATGTCTTGGGGGTTGTTGTTGTGCATCTGAGCTCCTTTGTCGGCCCTTATAATGTCCTCTTTTTGGTCACCTTCAAGGGGGGAGCAATCATCTGCTGACATAGCTTGAAACTGCCTGCGTTTTTCACGATAAGGAGCCAAGGAATTTGGAGGCATACCGATGCGCGCACGAAT
>NZ_JALRGW010000159.1:0-667 GCF_023253315.1 Aestuarium sp. | reverse complement strand
GTCGAAGTCTCGGACACCGCCGACAGCGTCAACGGCGCGGGCGACGTCCAGACCCTCGCCAAGCAGGTCGCCTTCAAGCTGAAGGAACTGAAGCGCGACATGGAACTCATGCTGGTGTCGAACGTGGCCGCCGTCGCAGGCGGTGCCTCGACCGCCCGCGTCACCGCTGGCCTTCCGGCGTTCCTGCGCTCCAACGTCTCGCGCGGCACCAGCGGCGCCAACGGCACCCTGTCGGGCACGACCGCAGGTTATCCGAACGCGGCGGCGACCGATGGCACCGCCCGCGCGCTGACCGAGCAAATGCTCAAGGACGTCATCGCGTCGTGCTGGAACAACGGCGCGGAGCCGTCGATTGTTCTGTGCGGCTCGGCTGTGAAGCAGAAGATCTCTTCGACCTTCACCGGTTCGGCGACTAAGTATCAGGACATGACCAACAAGAAATCGCTTGTAGCCGCGATTGATGTATACGTCAGCGACTTCGGTACGCTTCAGATCGTACCCTCTAGGTTCCTTGAAACCCGCACCGTGGCCGCCCGCGACGTGTTCGTCCTCGACCCGAACTACGCCCGCGTCGCGTTCCTGCAGAACGTGAAGCAGAAACCGCTGGCTCCCACCGGCCACTCGACGCGTCGCCTGATCGCTGCCGAGTACGGCCTGCAGGTGGACA
>NZ_JALRGW010000158.1:0-672 GCF_023253315.1 Aestuarium sp. | reverse complement strand
TCTCTCCCCACAGCAAATGGGATGTTTTGCGCTGAATGCACGTACTACCACTCTTACGTGCAGGATGCTGGCCCAGCAGAGGGAAACGCAATGGCTGCAGCAAAGGCAGCAGAAGACTGCGAACGAAGAGATCACCTCACGCCAGAGCATGTTAAAGAGGAAACCCCGGTTCACCGTTAGAACCTTTAGCAGAGCAAAATCCCAACAACCACAAACAAAAAAACAGGGACATCAAAAAGTAGCGACGGCGCACGCCATTCCTGGCACTTGAATGTCCGGGTGAGTGCCCTGCTACTGCTCAAGTAGTCCAGTCCAAAAGTACTTCAGCAGCAAAAGCACATGCAGCCGCTCACTGCAAACAATGGTGATAAGAGTGATTTTGTGTGTGTGTGGGTTGTTACAGTGAAGATTACGCAGGCGTCGAGGAGGACGACAGCTGCAGCAGAGTTTGGCCCAAGGCGTCGCACTTCAGCTTCCGCCGTACCCACATCTCGTTGCCAACCTTCGAAGTAGTTTTTAAAAAGAAAAACAGGGACCATGTAGTCAAAACAACCCCCCCAGAAGAAAAAAAAACTTAACACATGAAGTACCTCAAGAAGGATGTTGTGTGGTTGGGGTCGTTGGTACTTGTTGTCTGTAAATAATGTGCACCAACACGTTGACGCCGATGAT
>NZ_JALRGW010000157.1:350-673 GCF_023253315.1 Aestuarium sp. | reverse complement strand
TGATCGGCTGTCCTGCCCAGACCGCGTGCAGAATACGGTGCGCGCCGAGTTCTTCGATAAGGGTGACGTCAATCTCAAAGGTACCGTTCGCATCAGGCAAGATGTCTTCGGGACGGACGCCCAAAGTCACAGGGCCATTGCCAGTGAATTCGGCAACCTGTTGCCCACCGACCATCACCGCACCGTTCTCTGCCGTCGCATCCAAAAGGTTCATCGGTGGCGCGCCCATAAAGGACGCAACAAATGTCGATGCGGGCGAATGATAGACCTCGGACGGGGTGCCGATCTGTTCAATCTCTCCGCCATTCATCACGATGATACGG
>NZ_JALRGW010000157.1:0-342 GCF_023253315.1 Aestuarium sp. | reverse complement strand
GGTCAGAGCTTCGACCTGATCATGGGTCACGTAGACGGAAGTCACGCCAAGTCGGCGTTGAAGGGCCTTAATCTCGATCCGCATCTGATTGCGCAACTTTGCATCGAGGTTCGAAAGAGGCTCGTCGAACAAGAACAGCGATGGATCGCGGACAATCGCACGGCCCATCGCAACCCGCTGACGCTGGCCGCCCGACAATTGCGAGGGTTTGCGATCAAGGTAGTCGTTGAGGTTCAAAAGGTTCGCGGCCTCTTCGACCTTTTGGTTGATCACATCTTTAGCGATTTTACGGTTTTTCAGCCCGTATCCGATGTTTTTACGAACGGTCATATGCGGGTAGAG
>NZ_JALRGW010000156.1:0-673 GCF_023253315.1 Aestuarium sp. | reverse complement strand
GCCGCCGTCGTCGCCATGCCACATGAAAAATGGGGGGAAACCCCCTGCGCATTTATCGAACTCGCCGCAGGACGTTCGGTGGACAGCGAAGAGCTACGCCAATGGTGTCGCGATCACCTCGCCCCGTACAAGGTGCCTGGAAAGTTCGTCTTCACCGAAATCCCGCGCACATCGACAGGCAAGATCCAAAAGTTCCAGATGCGAGAGCAAGCGAAACTGCTCTAGTCCGCAGGGTTGGTGCGGTAAATGGAATACTTGGATCTATATTTGGGCGGATTGCGGACGTTCGCAGCGATGCAACATGCATTCGTTTCGGGATGGATAACACCGCACTGATCGTCGCCGCGACCGCGCGTTTCCATGCAGCGTAACGTCGGTCTCTGCCGGCGTAGTCCATCGCAGGTTCAAAACGTGCGTCGACCTTCCATCGACGCGCGAAGGTGTCCTGTTCAGGATAGAACCCGACGAATTGCCCTGCCAGCCATGCCGCCCCAAGCGCGGTGGTTTTGAGCAGCCTCATTTGACCGGGCCAAGTTTATAGTTAGTGCATATTTGGCTGCGGGGGGCTTAAATTCGCCCCGGCTGCAGTAATTAACGACTGAGTCAAAACCAGCAAATGTTGCTTAAGTCGATTGCTACACCCTCAGATTGCCCTAACTCCGATGCAAAGAAG
>NZ_JALRGW010000155.1:0-683 GCF_023253315.1 Aestuarium sp. | reverse complement strand
CATAGACTCGTTTTTGCTCTTCACCATTTGGTGTCCTAACAGTTGCTTCGTACATTGGCATATTGTATCTCTAAACTTTGGTGGAGGTGACAGGACTTGAACCCGCTACCTCTTGAATGCAAATCAAGCGCTCTCCCAGGTGAGCTACACCCCCAAATATTTTATGGTGCCCTAGGACGGACTCGAACCGTCACGTATCTCTACGCTAGAACCTAAATCTAGTGCGTCTACCAATTTCGCCACCAGGGCCTTCACCATATAAAAACATACTAGGACTGCAATACAGTAATAACCTTCGGAACAACCCTAGGAACTAATATGCTTTTAAATGGTGCCGCTTGTCGGATTCGAACTGACCACCTACGCATTACAAGTGCGTTGCTCTACCAAATGAGCTAAACCGGCAATTTGTTAATTTCTTAACAAGTACACATTATATATGCCTAACATATATGTTGTCAACTATATTAGATTATATTGGCGGTGAGCGAGAGATTCGAACTCTCGATACATGTTTTAGCACGTATGCTCCCTTAGCAGGGGAGTACCTTCGGCCACTCGGTCAGCTCACCTTAAACTTTAACTAGGCACTACATGCGGAATGTAAGGAACTTTTCTTGGACCACCGTACAGTTGTTCGAAAAGTTTTTTAGCCTCTTGCACATTGTCTGCATAGATTCTTT
>NZ_JALRGW010000154.1:0-686 GCF_023253315.1 Aestuarium sp. | reverse complement strand
AGCATATTTGATTTGACCAGCGCTGTACGAGCGTCCCGAAGCGTCATTGGCAGCAGGGCCGAGCGGCCCCTGTATACATCACCCCGTGTGGCAGGAGGAAGATCAAGACCTTCTTCAATTCCGCTCAAACCCGCGGCAAGCTGGCTCGCCATGGCAAGATACGGGTTGAGATCTGCTCCGCCAATACGGTTTTCAATGCGCACGGATTTGGTGCCGTCCCCGCAGACTCGATAGCCTGCAGTACGGTTATCAACCGACCAGATGATCCGCGTTGGCGCAAAAGATCCTTTGGCGAAACGCTTATAGCTGTTGATATATGGGGCCAAGAAATATGTGCAATCGCGGCTATATGTCAAAAGACCGGCAAGATAGTGTTTCATCGTCGCGGACATGCCAAGCCCGTTTGGATCCTTAAGGTCGTGAAAAGCGGGCTTATCCCCTTGCCAAAGAGACTGGTGAATATGGGAGGAGGAACCCACGCGGTTATGGTGCCACTTGGGAAGAAAAGAGACAGCATGACCCTTTTGCCAGCCAATTTCCTTTGCCGCGTGTTTGGCAATTGTATGGTAATCCGCACTCAGCAGGGAGTCTGCATAGGCGATGTTGAGCTCTTCCTGTCCGGCTTCGGCCTCTCCCTTAGAATTTTCCACGGGAATCCCAGCGCCATGCAGATGATTACGCAAAGG
>NZ_JALRGW010000153.1:372-688 GCF_023253315.1 Aestuarium sp. | reverse complement strand
AGCGACCTCATTGAACCCGCAGTCAGAAGTTAATACGCTGAAAGGGCCACCCAATGGCCCCTCTTGAGCCCACTCAGCGGGCACTTTGCGCAAATTCCTGGTCCTGGTCGGGAATTTTATCCGGAAGTCGAAATTCCCTGTCCAGGGGCCGATTTCTTGCTTGTCAGGGGCCGACTCCCCAGGCAAAATGGCCTCTTTGAGCTCCAAGATAAGGTAGTTCCATCGCAACCAAGCATCGCCAGGGTGCTTCCTGGCTTGCATTCAAAGGGCAGGTCCAACGGGAACTATGGTGGCGAGAACGGTGGGGTCAAAGTGC
>NZ_JALRGW010000153.1:0-362 GCF_023253315.1 Aestuarium sp. | reverse complement strand
GACCTGCCCTGTACGTGGCAGGCCAATCAAATCGCCAGGACTACAGAGGGCGCAGCTCGAGAGAATTCTGGATTATCTGATTATCTAGCTACTTGGATGCCCGGGTGAGTGCTCTGCTACTGCTCAAGTAGTCCAGTCCAGTCTACTTAGTAGTGCCTACTCTCTAAACGTTTTACCATTTATTGCGACGGCGCGCGCCACCCCCGGCACTTGAATGCCCGGGTGAGTGCTCTGCTACTGCTCAAGTAGTCCAGTCCAACGCCCTATAATATAGGATAGAGGGCGTTTTTAGGACGGCAAACGTGATAACTTTGGGCTCTTGGGGCTTTGGATCGAGAGGTTCCGCAGAGGCTGCGGTGGTT
>NZ_JALRGW010000152.1:0-689 GCF_023253315.1 Aestuarium sp. | reverse complement strand
CGCCTCAGCATTCAGCTTAGGCGGATTCTCAAATGTGTGGAATGGCGCTGGAGATGGAACCTCCCACTCCAAACCTTCGGCACCGTCCCATGGTTTCTGAGAGGCCTTTTCGCCCTTGCCTTGCATGGTTGGCAGCACCACGAAGAAGAAGAAATACACCTGAGCCAAGCCAAAGGCGAAACCACCCAATGAAGCGATCAAGTTGAAGTCCGCGAACTGCATGGGGTAATCCGCATAGCGGCGTGGCATTCCAGCCAGTCCTAAAAAGTGCATGGGGAAGAATGTCACGTTGAACGCAATCAATGACCACCAGAAATGGATCTTGCCGCGCGTTTCGTTGTACATCACACCCGTCCACTTGGGCACCCAGTAGTAGTAACCGGCAAACATGGCGTACAAAGAACCTGCCACCAGCACGTAGTGGAAGTGAGCAACCACGTAGTAGGTGTCTTGCAGCTGTGTATCGATTGGAGCCATGGACAGGATCAAGCCTGTAAATCCACCCAAAGTGAACACAAAGATGAATCCAACGGCAAACAACATGGGGGTTTCAAAGGTCATTGACCCTTTCCACATGGTCGCGATCCAGTTGAAGATCTTCACGCCAGTTGGCACGGCAATCAACATGGTCGAGTACATGAAGAAGAGCTGACCGGTCACCGGCATACCGGTTGTAAACATGTGGTGTG
>NZ_JALRGW010000151.1:0-698 GCF_023253315.1 Aestuarium sp. | reverse complement strand
ATTCTTGTACTTCTCGAGTAGTCTTGTCTTACGTTCAGGTATACGTATCTCATGCCAGTGTTGAGGCCAATCACCTGACCAAGCTACCTTAACCTCAGCCTCATTGTAGAATGTCAGGCTATGTTTCTCTGACACAACATCAACGTAATAGTTCTCCTCTGTACGTACAATGGTGTGGCCTTTCGCTTCGAGGTGAGAGACTAGGGCATCCTTAGCCTTCTGGTCGTAGGCCTCATACAAGGCTCTGTTGAAACTCTTACGTACTGGTTTTGTCAAAAGCAAACCCTTCTTATAATTTGTGTTGGGTGGTCTCCCCGACAGGACTCGAACCTGTAACCTGCTGATTAGAAGTCAGCTGCACTATCCAGTTGTGCTACGAGGAGTTGGTTATATACTAGCTAACCTATTGGTAGATGTCAAGGTTGTTTATGTGCATTTCTAACTCTTCGTAACCCCCGATATGGAAACCATTGGTATCGAATACCTGCGGCACTGTAGTTAGGTCTGTCTTTAGGAGCAGTGTCTTTACCCACATATCTTCGTAGATGTCTACTTTCTTGTACGTAATGCCTGTCTCATACAACAGGTCCATTGCCTTGTCACACCACGAGCAGTTAGGTCTGCTGATTACTGTGTACATGTCATCTCCTATGTTAAGAAAGGAGCAGTTTTGTAACATGCTCAGGTTAGTATGTTAA
>NZ_JALRGW010000150.1:0-699 GCF_023253315.1 Aestuarium sp. | reverse complement strand
GGACAGACTTGTCGCTGTAAAGGCCGCTCAGAGAGTGAGGGACGATGTTGAAATTCTGGATGATGCTGGGCTTGCTAATCGCGCCTCTCGCTGGCTGCGTGAAACCGACCGGTAACTACTGCGACATCGCCCGCCCAATATATTTCAGCAGCCAATCGACAATCGACTGGCTGCTGAAAAACGACCGTGATCTGGTTGTGGGCATCGTTTCCAACAACGATACCCACGAGGCTCTCTGCAATTAGAGCATTTCGATCTGGGCAATCGTAAACTTGAACGCAACCATGTGGCCCTGCTTCTTTGATCGGACAACCGCGCCGTCAATAAGCAGGCGCTGCATTAGCTGCTCGGCCTCACTCTTGTTGCACTGAATGGCTGATCTGATCTCACCAATACTTTTCCATTCCTTCTGACTGCGCAGATACGACAGGGCTGCGGCACGCAGGCGCTTATTGCGCTCCTGCACTCTTGGGTCGGACACGTTGACACATGCCTCTGTGCGCGACATCGGCATAAGCGGGCGGTGGCCAACTGATTTTTCGGCGTGCTGAATGATTACGCCGATCTGCCCCTCCATATACGTGGCTGCCTTCATATACTTGAATGGCTGTTTGTGTACGTCGTCAATTGTCAGTCCCATAGTCCTGCTCCCTCATCATCTCTCAAAACCAGTGACATATCTTTTTTCTCGGCTCGAAC
>NZ_JALRGW010000014.1:242-65221 GCF_023253315.1 Aestuarium sp. | reverse complement strand
CCCCTGAGGTCTTCATAGTCCCGATCGATAGCCATTTCTGCACCTCACATCACACACTGAATTTGTGACATGATATCAAAAAGATGGTCGATTTTACACTGATTTTTGTATATGTTTTGACTATGGCTATTTTGACTACTTTGGGTCAAAATACAGAAAGTCAAAAAGGCATAAATTATTGATAATAAATGATAAAATTGGTGACCCCGACAGGACTTGAACCTGTAACCTGCCCCTTAGGAGGGGGCTGCTCTATCCAGTTGAGCCACGGGGCCATCGCTGCCTTGAATGCCTCCCTTTGTTTCGGGCGTCAATCGTTCGGGCTTGGACTAGCGATGAATGTGTGGATAAATGCAGAGTAATAATACTGTTACAGGACGAATGCCGTGAAAGCTCCTAGCAAACGCCCCCTTACACTTCGCGACGTGTCCGAGGCATCTGGCGTCAGCGAAATGACCGTCAGCCGCGTTTTACGCAATAAGGGGGACGTGAGCGATGCGACCCGCAAACGGGTACAGGATGCTGCAAAGTCTCTCGGATACGTTCCGAACAAAATCGCAGGCGCACTGGCATCGCAACGTGTGAACCTAGTGGCGGTAATCATCCCCAGCCTTGGGAACATGGTTTTCCCCGAAGTGCTGTCTGGCGTTTCAGAGATTTTGGCCGACACCGACCTGCAACCTGTTGTGGGCGTGACGGACTACCTTCCCGAAAAAGAAGAGAAGGTCCTGTTTGAGATGCTGTCGTGGCGTCCATCGGGCGTGATCATCGCAGGCCTTGAGCATTCTGATGCGTCGCGCGCAATGCTCCGTCAGGCTGGCTGCCCAGTGGTAGAGATCATGGATGTCGACGGCCACCCTGTTGATGCCTGCGTTGGCATTTCCCATCGCCGCGCCGGTCGCAAGATGGCGGAATCGATCCTTCAGAACGGCTATCGCAAAATCGGTTTTATCGGGACGAAGATGCCGCTCGACCACCGAGCTCGTAAGCGGTTCGAAGGCTTTACCCAGACGCTCGCCAAGGCAGGTATCGAAATCTCGGATCAGGAGTTCTATTCGGGCGGGTCAGCGCTGGCCAAAGGGCGCGAACTGACTGAAAAGATGCTCAAGCGCAGCCCCGACCTCGACTTCATGTATTTTTCTAACGACATGATCGGTGCTGGTGGTCTGCTATATCTCATCGAGCAAGGCTATGACATTCCGGGCCGCATCGGCATTGCTGGCTTTAACGGCGTTGAATTGCTGGATGGTCTGCCGCGCAAATTGGCATCCATGGACGCCTGTCGCCGCGAGATTGGCCGCCGCGCGGCGCAAATCCTCGCCGACCGCGTGACCAACCCAGACGCCGACGAAGGGCTCGTCGTTGAACTAACGCCAAAGCTGCAGCCCGGCGACACGCTCAACCGCTCGTAATTTGATCGATTGCAAAGAGAATCAGCGCAAAATTTTGCGCTGATTTCTTTTTCAGCCCCAGACAGTGCATTCACAGGGTTGGGGCTGCCTATTTTTTAAACAAATGTCCATTTCACATGCGCAACCAATCATGGTTCCAATTGTGTGCCCCATGCTCGCTTCTAAGATCGAGCCTATGGAAAAGCCCAATATTTTTGACGAAATGACAGGTGTAAACGGGGACGACATTCGCGCCCCATACACGGATTTCAACGCATGGTTTGATGGCGAAGATCCAGCCCGACTGCGTAAAAAACAGAGGGAGGCGGAAGACCTCTTTCGCCTCACCGGCATCACCTTCAACGTCTATGGGCGCGCTGCCGCATCAGAACGACTGATCCCGTTCGATATCGTGCCGCGCGTTATTTCGGGACGCGAGTGGGCCCGACTATCGCGCGGGATCGAACAACGCGTTCGTGCAATCAACGCCTTTCTTTACGACATCTACCATCGCCAAGAAATCGTGCGTGCTGGACGTCTTCCTGCCGAAATGATCGCGAAGAACGCGGCCTTCTTGCCGCAGATGATGGGCGTCAGTCCCGCAGGTGGTGTTTACACGCATATTGTTGGCATCGACCTTGTCCGCACGGGGCCTGACGAATTCTACGTCCTCGAAGACAACGCACGCACACCGTCTGGCGTGAGCTACATGCTCGAAAACCGCGAAACTATGCTGCAGATGTTCCCAGAGTTGTTTGCACGCAATCGGGTTTTGCCTGTCTCGAATTACCCAAAGATGTTGCGCCGCTCCCTAGCCGCTTGCGCACCAGCCGCGACCTCCGACAAACCGACGGTCGCTGTTCTGACACCGGGCATCTACAATTCAGCCTATTACGAACACAGCTTCCTCGCCGACAAAATGGGGGTGGAGCTGGTCGAGGCCGCCGACCTGCTGGAGTCGTCGATGGTCGGGTGGCGATGCGAACGACCGAAGGGTACAAAGCGATCGATGTTCTGTATCGACGCGTAGATGATGACTACCTCGATCCACTAAATTTCAACCCTGACAGCCAGCTCGGCGTTCCCGGTATCATGGATGTCTACAAGGCGGGCGGCATTACGATCGCCAACGCACCTGGAACGGGGATCGCCGACGATAAGGCAATTTATAGCTACATGCCTGACATCGTCGAATTCTACACTGGCGAAAAGGCAATCCTTCAGAACGTCCCGACATGGCGCTGTAGCGAGCCTGATAGCCTCGCCTATGTCCTCGACAACCTGTCCGAATTGGTCGTCAAAGAAGTTCACGGCTCTGGCGGCTACGGGATGCTCATTGGACCGACCGCGACGAAAAAGGACATCGAGACGTTCCGCCGTAAGCTCAAGGCGCGGCCATCGAACTATATCGCTCAGCCGACTCTATCGCTCTCAACCGTGCCCATTTTTACGCGCTCTGGCCTCGCACCACGTCACGTCGATCTTCGGCCGTTTGTTTTGGTCAGCCCTGACAGGATCGACATCACACCAGGGGGACTAACTCGCGTCGCCCTCAAGAAAGGAAGCCTGGTCGTGAACTCATCGCAAGGTGGCGGCACCAAAGATACTTGGGTTCTGGAGGAGTAAAAAATGCTGGGAAAAACTGCCGGCGGCCTCTTCTGGATGTTCCGCTATCTCGAACGATCTGAAAACACGGCACGCCTGATCGAAGCGGGACTACGCATCGCCCTCACCCGCAGCGGATCGACGGACGAAGAATGGATCAGCGTCATGCAGACCGCTGCTGTTCTCGAGGGCTACAATGTGGCTTACGACGGTGTCGTCACCCGTGATCAGGTTATCGACTGGATGCTTCGCGACCGCGACAACCCGTCTAGTGTCCTGAACGCAGTCGAATACGCACGCAACAACGCGAAAACCGTTCGCACAGCCCTGACCCGTGAAGTTTGGGAGGCCGTGAATGAATGCTGGATGTCGCTCAAATCCGCACTCGCCCGCAAAGTCGCGGAACGTGACCTGCCGCATGTCCTTCAGTTGATCCGACAACGCAGCGCTTATGTGCGCGGTGCGCTTCACGGGACGATGCTGCGGAACGATATCTACAACTTCGCCCGCATCGGCACGTTTTCAGAGCGGGCAGACAACACGGCGCGCATCCTCGATGTGAAGTACTACGTTCTACTGCCTTCCGCGATGGCCGTTGGGTCGTCACTCGATAACGTCCAATGGCAAACGATCCTGCGGTCCGTTTCTGCCGAAGGCGGTTTTCAAATGGCCTATGGCCAAGACCCACGTCCTCGCGAAATCGCGCAATTCCTCATCCTAGACCGTCGGATGCCCCGAAGCCTCGCGTTTTGCATAGAGAAAATGCGAGCAAACCTTGGCTACCTGATGTCAGACTATCAGACGCGATTGCCCTGTCATGATCTGGCCGAAAAGCTCGCACTCCAAACTATGCAGTCCAGCATTGATGAGATTTTCGACACTGGCCTGCACGAATACATCCAGCTTTTCCTCAAGGACAACGCCCTCCTCGGCCAGCAAATCGAAGTTGATTATCGTTTCACACAATGACCCAGACGCTCTCAATCCGACACACAACGACCTATCGCTACGACGAGCCAGTGCCCTACGCGCTGCTTCAGCTTCGGTTGCGGCCAAAAGATCACCATGGGCAGACCGTGCGCAATTGGGTTGTCGATGTCGAAGGCGGAAAGATCGAGGTCGAATACGATGATCAGAATTGCAACCACGTGACCTTGATCAGCTTTGACGCGGATGTGACTGAGGTCAAAGTTACCAGCAGCGGGCAGGTCGATATCATAGAGACGAATGGTATTACGGGTCAGCATCAGGGCTTCGCGCCTCTGTGGCTCTTTGAACAGCAAACACCCCTCACCAAAGCAGGATCAGCCTGTCGGAAAATACTCGGGCAAGTTTCCGGCGAAATGGGCACTTTGGCTTGGCTGCACGATTTATCAAACGTAATCCGCGCCAAGGTTGCCTACGAAATCGGTGCATCCAACGTTGGTTATTCCGCCGAGGACGCAGCCCAAGCAGGGCACGGCGTGTGCCAAGACCACTCGCATATCTTTATTGCCTGTTGCCGCGCTATGAACCTGCCGAGCCGCTACATCTCGGGCTATCTGATGATGGACGATCGCACGCATCAGGACGCGACACATGCTTGGGCCGAGGCCTATGTCAAAGACCTCGGATGGGTTGGTTTCGACATCTCGAATGGTATTTCGCCTGATCGTCGGTATGTTCGTGTCGCGTCAGGGCTGGACTATGCAGACGCTGCCCCTGTATCGGGAACGCGATTTGGCACCGCTTCCGAAAGCATGGCGGTCCAGTTGCAAGTGCAGCAGTAACGGACGAGTAAGATGACCTATTGTGTCGGGATGCAGTTGAACAACGGTCTGATTTTCATGTCGGACACGCGAACCAATGCGGGTGTCGACAACATTTCGACCTTCCGCAAAATGTTCACCTTCGAAGTTCCTGGGGAACGTTGCATCACCTTGATGACGGCCGGAAACCTCGCCACCACTCAAGCCGTGATCTCAATGCTCGAAGAGCGAACGAAGGCACCGGACAATCGGTCGCCCTCCATCCTCGAAGCGCCTTCGATGTTTCAAGTCGCCCGTTTGATCGGGGACACATTGCGCGAAGTGATCGCGCGCAATGCCGACGCGGGACAACGCGCAGACTCGACCTTCAATGCCACGGTATTGGTCGGCGGACAGATCAAAGGCAGCCCTCCGAGGATGTTTTTGATCTACCCCGAAGGCAACTTTATCGAAGCGAGCGATGACACACCGTTTTTCCAGATTGGCGAGACGAAATATGGCCGACCGATCCTTGTTCGGGCTTACGATCCCGACATGAGCTGGGAACGGGCGGTTAAGCTACTGCTAGTTAGCTTTGACTCGACCATCAAAGCGAACCTTTCGGTAGGTCTCCCGCTCGACCTCCAAATCTATACGACCGATAGCTATCAGCGGGGCCTTTCGAAGCGGATCACGGCAGAAGATCCGTCTTTTAGATCAATCACAGACGGCTGGGGCGATGCCTTAAAAGCCGCATTCGACAGCCTTCCTGAAATCTCACTTTGATATTTTTTATCGTTTGATGGAGCGAAATGCTCAGATGTGTGTTACAATGCCGAAAACGCATCCAGAAATTTACGGTGATTACCCATATTAACCACCATCTACGTCTTCTGAGCACGCGTAAAACACTTCGCGTTTGGGGTATCAGCACCAGCCGCAATATCGAAGGTACCTAATCGGCCATGTCTAGTCTCAAAGCCATCTCGCAACTGCGCGTTCTTCTTCGGGATATGGAACGCTCACTCGGGCTAAGCGAACTCACTGACGTAGAGCGTGACTTGCTCTCTGCAGCGGCCGAAGTTTCGATGTCCACAGGGACCCTAAAAACCGCAGACCTGATGGCTCACAAGCTGACGTCGTCAGTCCCCCGCGCGTCTTTTTTCCGTGCGCTCCGCGTGTTGGACATGAAGGGCTATTTGTTGTCCGATGCTGACCTCGGAAAAGGCTGGTATCGTTTGAACCCAGAACTCAAATAGTGACTCTCCGAGTCGGATTATATCGGAAGCGGTAAGACGTATGAGAAATGAGGTCCTGAGAACGGTCGTCGTTTCCGCCTGCTTCCTGGTTGCCTTTTGGATTTCGATTTTTGTTCTGGGCCCGATCCAGACCTATTTTCTGGGTAATCTTCCCAACTACTTGAGCCTGCTATTTCTACCGCACGGCGTCCGCCTACTGACGGCATGGCTCTATCGCGGAAAGTCGATTCTCTACATTTTTCCAGGCGCTTTGCTGTCGCACATGTCGTCCCAAGGAATCGGGTCGATCACAGAATCCTCTGTTTTGACAACTCTCGTCGGATCAGTCGTCGGAATCGGAGGGATACTCGCCGTCGAGGCCGTAAGCGGCACGAAAATCACCTCCCTCAAATCAATGTCCCAGTGGAAATTGCTCTTGATCGCAGGAGGAATCGCATCACTGGCCAATTCGATTCTCAATTGTTTGGTCTATGGGACCGACGTGATTCAGGGGATTGGTTATTTGATCGGCGATATTTCCGGTCAATTCTTCCTGATGGTGATTTTGGTATTCGTGTTTCGAATCGAACGCCGAATGGCGTGAAAAGCTCGGAAACCCAGAAAAACCTGTAAAATTAAGCCTGAGAAACAAAAAAGGCGCCCTAAAGGCGCCTTTTTTCGTTCTCTTTAGAGAAAGTGGTGAGCCGTGCAGGATTCGAACCTGCGACCCACTGATTAAAAGTCAGTTGCTCTACCAACTGAGCTAACGGCCCACTGTGGTGGGGCTTCTAGAAAGGTCGCTGGGTAGGGTCAACCCGAAAATCGCGATCTCTGGATTTAATTTTTATCGAGGCGTATACGACGGCCATGCGCGCAGAACAAAATACTGGCCTGCCGTTCATGAAAATGCACGGTCTGGGCAATGATTTCGTAGTCATTGATGAACGCGTCCTCGGCACTGTCGTGGACGAAGCCTTGGCTATCGCCATGGCCGATCGCCACATGGGAATCGGGTTCGATCAACTGGCGACCATTCACGAAGGCCGAAATTCGGACCTTCATCTGGTTTTTTGGAACTCTGACGGATCGCAATCTGCCGCCTGTGGAAACGCGACTCGCTGTATTGCCCGCTGGGAAATGGATCGCACGGGCAAACCCGCCCTCACGATCACTACAGATCGCGGCACGCTTTTAGCAGAAGATGCAGGCAATGGCCTGACCTCGGTGAATATGGGGCCACCTCAGCTGAACTGGGACGAAATCCCGCTCGCTCGTGAAATGGATACGCTGTCGCTGCCGATTGACGGCGCCCCCACGGCAACTGGGATGGGCAACCCACACTGCACGTTCTTTGTCGACGATGCCGAGGCTGTCGATCTGACCACCTTTGGCCCCATGATCGAACATCACCCCCTCTACCCCCAGCGCACGAATGTGCAGGTCGCCACGGTTGTTGGCCCTGATCACATCCGTATGCGCGTTTGGGAACGGGGCGCTGGCCTAACTCTGGCGTCTGGGTCATCTTCATGTGCGACAGCTGTCGCAGCGGCCCGCAGGGGGCTCACAGGGCGCATGGTACGGATTGATCTGGATGGCGGCACCCTCCACATCGACTGGCGCGAGGATGGTGTCTGGATGACTGGGCCAACGGCGCATGTGTTTGATGGTATCTGGCGATGAGCGCACCTGTCTTTTCGACCTTGGGCTGCCGCCTGAACGCCTACGAGACCGAAGCGATGAAAGATCTTGCTGCGAAAGCAGGGGTCGAAAACGCTGTGGTCGTGAATACCTGTGCGGTGACATCCGAGGCCGTGCGCAAAGCCAAACAAGAGATTCGCAAACTTCGTCGTGAAAACCCTGATGCAGTTCTGATCGTGACGGGCTGTGCCGCTCAGGTCGAACCAGAAACATTTGCGGCGATGCCCGAAGTGACACGGGTCATCGGCAACACCGAAAAAATGCAGGCGGATACTTGGGCATCCATGGCCCCCGACCTCATCGGTCAAACCGAGGCCGTGCGGGTTGACGACATCATGTCGGTCACTGAAACGGCTGGCCATTTGATCGACGGGTTTGGAACGCGCTCGCGTGCGTACGTTCAGGTTCAGAACGGCTGCGATCACCGCTGCACGTTTTGCATTATCCCGTTTGGCCGCGGCAACTCTCGCTCGGTCCCGGCTGGTGTCGTGGTCGATCAGATCAAACGGTTGGTTGATAAGGGATATAACGAAGTCGTCCTCACGGGTGTGGACCTAACCTCATGGGGCGCTGACCTTCCTGCCACGCCAAAACTCGGCGATCTGGTTATGCGAATCCTGAAACTGGTGCCCGACCTTCGGCGCCTTCGGATCAGTTCGATCGATTCTATCGAAGTTGACGAAAACCTCATGCAGGCCATCGCTACTGAACCTCGACTCATGCCTCACCTGCATTTGTCGCTACAGCATGGTGATGATTTGATCCTCAAACGAATGAAGCGCCGCCACCTCCGTGATGATGCGATCCGCTTTGCCGAAGACGCGATTAAGCTGCGCCCCGATATGACCTTTGGCGCAGACATTATCGCGGGCTTCCCGACCGAGACCGAAGAGCACTTCCGAAACTCACTACGTCTTGTCGATGACTGCCATCTGACGTGGCTTCATGTGTTTCCCTATTCGATCCGTCAGGGCACACCAGCCGCGCGGATGCCGCAAGTGAACGGAAAACTCATCAAAGATCGCGCCGCCCGTCTTCGCGCTAAAGGGGATGAACGTGTCGCCGTCCATCTGGCGCAACAAATCGGCAGGAAGCATCAGATTTTGATGGAAAACGCGCGTATGGGTCGGACCGAACAATTCACCGAAGTGATGTTCGATACAGAACAGCCCGAATCGGAAATTGTGACCGCTACAATTCTGGGTGTTGACGGACAACAGCTTCGCGCCTGATCGTTGGCTGTCGATACGACACGCCAAACGAAAGCGCCCCATGCACCCGAATCCGATCTACAGACAGACGCCACTCGACCAAGCTACCGAATTCGCTCGGGATCGGGCGTTTGGTACCCTGACCGTCAACGGTGATGAAGGGCCGCTGGCCTCTCATGTGCCGTTTCTGCTCTCCGAGGATGGCAAGACCGCCGATATTCACCTCGTTCGGTCCAACCCGATCGTCCGTGCCCTATCAGTGCCTCAAAAGTGTCTTTTGGCCGTGAACGGGGCCGATAGTTACATCTCGCCCGATTGGTATGGCCTCGACGATCAAGTGCCGACTTGGAACTACGTGGCGGCACATCTGCGCGGAACCCTCGAAAAGCTGCCTGATGACACAATGCGCGACATGCTCGACCGCCAATCGGCGTTTTTCGAATCGCGCCTTCTGCCAAAGACGCCTTGGAGAACGGAGAAAATGCCCGACGAGGTCATTGAGCGAATGATGCGGCAGATCGTTCCTGTTCGACTGACCGTCACCTCTGTCGATGGCACATGGAAGCTCGCCCAAAATAAGACCGCCGAAGCACGGTTGGCCGCATCGAACGAGGTAGACAAACATGGATTTGGTCTAGAGCCGTCTACGATTGGAGCCTTGATGCGGGCGACTCTCACTGATTAACCTTGGGCAATTCAACGTAGGATACGACAATGAAACTCATCGCCTCGATCACATCCCCCTTCGTTCGAAAAGTCCGCGTTTTGATCCGCGAAGCTGGCAAAACGGACGAGGTCGAAGAGGTGATGGTCGCCACCACGCCTTTGGCCACCGATTCGTCGGTTATTGCGGCGAACCCGCTGGGAAAAATCCCCGCCCTGATCCGTGAGTCAGGCCCCGCACTTTACGATAGCCGCGTCATCACGCGCTACCTCGATACTCATTGGGACCTCGGCCTTTATCCAGCTGATCGCCAGTGGGATGTTCTGACGCTCGAAGCGACCGCGGACGCGATTCTCGAAGCTGCTGTGGCAATTGTCTACGAAGCCCGTATGCGTCCCGCCGAATATCAGTATCCCGAATGGGTTGAGGCTCAGTGGGCAAAGATTGACCGTGCGCTCACTGCCGTCGAACAACGCTGGATCAGCAATCTTCTGGGGCCGCTCGACATGGGTCAGATTGCGATTGGCGTCGCGCTGTCCTACGTCGATTTTCGTTTGGGGGATCGGAATTGGCGCGCCACACGGCCTGAACTGGCAAAATGGCACGCCGAATTCGCGGCACGGAAATCCATGACGGACACCGTACCGGAATAAGGATTAGAACGTGTAGCTAAGGCCAACGTTCAGCGCATTTGTAATCAAGTTGAACTGGACGTTGCCGCCATTGTCCAAATCGATGTCCTGTTTGCTGTATGTGAACTGGTATTCACCGAACACGGCCCAAGTATCGCTTAGGTCATACTTCGCACCTGCGTACAGGCGAGCTGCAGCGCCTGTGATTTGGTATTCCCAAGTGTGCGGGCCGCCATCAGTCGCTTCGATATCGACATGAGGGAATGTGAAGCCGAGACCGCCACCAACATACGGGGTCACAGAACCAGAAGCCCACTTATCGTTCCATCGATACGTCGCGTTTGCGGTCAAAACGTTGATGCCGTCCGTCAACTCAAAACGATCATAACGAGCTGCCGCTAGAGTTTCCGCATCAGCATAAACCTTCGAGTGGGTGTACTCGATGCCGAAACCAAGGCTATCGGTGCGCCACCACGTGCCACGGAAGCCATAGTAAGGAGGCATCGCAAAAGGTTTACCTTCCCATCCAGCGGTGAAGTCCAACACACCTGAATTTAGGGTGTTTGAAGGATCGTTACCCGTCACTTTTGCATGCGGGGCTTCTTGGATTCCCGTATAGCCACTAATTTCGAATTCTGCCGCGGCGAAGGTCGGCAGGGCGACAAATGCGATGGCCGCAAGAAGTTTGGCTTTTGTCATGATAACATCCCAAAATTGATATCTGTTCCCGTCCTACGCCTCGAACCCTAGGCTATCAAGCGTCGCGGCGGCTTCGCGTCATTTTGCCTCCCGCACAAAAAAATCGCTACGGAATCTCGCAAATATCGAAATTACCACCAGATTACGGGGCAAATTGTGGTTTTTGCGCCATCTTTCCCCACCATACGACCTTATTCCCAATGCCTGCGCCCGATTGTCCGCTAGACGCGACAGGTTTTGATAGCTAAACAGCGCCCGAACGGACGGCGGTTTTCTGCCGTCTGTCCTATTCGTATGGGCCGAGGCCCGGAAAAATCGGAGATGCACCCCGTGTCACATCAAGAAGAACACCAGGGCACACGCCGCGATTTCATCTACTACGCTACCGCAGGTGCGGGCGCAGTGGTGACCGGCGCCGCTGTCTGGCCTCTCGTTAATCAGATGAACCCGTCCGCAGACGTTCAGGCGCAAGCCTCGAAGCGTGTAGACGTTAGCTCGGTTGCCGCTGGCACCCAGTTGACCGTTCTGTGGCAGGGCAAACCTGTTTTCATCCGCGCACGTACGCAGGAAGAAATCGACGCAGCTCGCGCAGTTGAACTGAATGCGCTGCCTGACCAGAATGCTGAAAACGCAAACTTGGCTGCCGATGCAGACGCTTCGGACGAAAACCGCGCCCTTTCGGAAGACGGCGTATGGCTCGTTCAGATGGGCGTTTGTACCCACCTTGGCTGCGTGCCGCTAGGTGAGTCGGGCGATTTCGGTGGCTGGTACTGCCCGTGCCACGGTTCGCACTACGACACCGCAGGCCGCATCCGCAAAGGTCCGGCACCGCGCAACCTCGATATCCCCGTCGCTGCCTTTATCGACGAAACCACAATCCAGCTCGGCTAAGGAGAGGCACGAATGTCCGGTATCCCGCACGATCATTACGAGCCGAAGACTGGCGCAGAAAAGTGGCTCCACAGCCGCCTGCCCGTCATCGGTCTTCTCTATGACACCCTCATGATCCCAACTCCGAAGAACCTTAACTGGATGTGGATCTGGGGCATTGTCTTGGCCTTCACACTGGGTCTTCAGATTGCAACTGGTGTTGTGCTCGTCATGCACTACACCCCGCACGTTGACATGGCGTTCGCTTCGATCGAACACATCATGCGCGACGTAAACGGCGGTCACATGATCCGTTACTTCCACATGAACGGCGCATCGCTGTTCTTCGTGGCTGTTTACGCCCACATCTTCCGCGGCCTCTACTACGGTTCGTACAAAGCACCGCGCGAAGTCACATGGATCATCGGTATGCTTATGTACCTCATCATGATGGGCACCGCGTTCATGGGCTACGTTCTGCCTTGGGGCCAGATGTCCTTCCACGGTACCGCTGTTATCACCGGCCTGTTTGGCGCGATCCCGTTCATCGGTGAATCGATCCAGACTTGGCTGCTCGGTGCGTCCGCTGTTGGTCAACCAGCTCTGAACCGTTTCTTCTCGCTGCACTACCTGCTGCCGTTCGTTCTGGCCGGCCTAACATTGGTGCACATCTGGGCATTCCACTCGACAGGCAACAACAACCCAACTGGTGTTGAAGTTCGTCGTGGCTCGAAAGAAGAAGCACAGAAAGACACCCTGCCGTTCTGGCCCTACTTCGTCATCAAAGACCTCTTCGCACTCGCTGTGATCCTCGTGGTCTTCGTTGCTATCGTAGGCTTCATGCCGAACTACCTCGGCCACCCAGACAACTACATTCCGGCAAACCCGCTGGCGACTCCGGCGCACATCGTTCCTGAATGGTACTTCCTGCCGTTCTACGCGATCTTGCGTGCGTTCACCGCTGACGTTTGGGCTGTTCAGTTCGCAAGCTTCATCACTGCTGGTATCGTCGACGCGAAGTTCTTTGGCGTTCTGGCGATGTTCGGTGCGATCGCAGTGATGGCTCTGGCACCTTGGCTGGACACGTCCAAAGTACGTTCGGGTCGTTACCGCCCGATGTTCAAATGGTGGTTCGCTCTGCTGGTCGTCGATTTCTTCGTACTGATGTGGGTTGGCGCACAGGCAACAACCTTCCCGTATGACTGGATCTCGCTCATCGCTGCGACCTACTGGTTCTCGTACTTCCTCATCATCCTGCCGCTGCTGGGTGTTATCGAAAAGCCGCTGGCACAGCCTGCGACCATCGAGGAAGATTTCAATGCCCACTACGGCAACCCGGCCGAGTGAGAAAGGAAACAAGAACTATGTTCCGTAAACTTACCCTTTCCGCCGCGATCGCTCTTGGCCTGTCCTCCGGTTCTGCTCTGGCATCGGGTGGCACCAGTCACGTCGAAGATTTCGCATTCTCGTTCGAAGGCCCGTTCGGCTCTTACGACCAGATGCAGCTTCAGCGCGGTCTGAAAATCTACACCGAAGTTTGTTCGGCATGTCACGGCCTCGAGCACGTTCGCATCGGCACCCTCGCCGATGAGGGCGGACCGCACTACGGCATCGACGAAGTCTGGGACTACGCCGGTCAGTTCGAAGTTTGGGATCCTGAACTTGCAGACGGTGAAGGCGACTTCCGCGCCGCCACTCCGGCTGACAAATTCCCTGGTTCGTCGCTGTCAAACGCACCTGACTTGTCCCTGATGGCCAAAGCACGCGCTGGTTTCCACGGCCCCTACGGCCTCGGTATCAACCAGATCGTCAAAGGCATGGGCGGCCCCGAGTACATCGCGTCGCTTCTGTCCGGTTACGAAGAAGCACCAGAATGTGCACCTGAAGGCTTTGACGGTAACTACAACACCGTCTTTACTGCAGGTGGCTACCCGAACGAATGTAAAGACGAGCACGGCAACCACCTCTATCCGGGCAGCTGGATCGCGATGGCACAGCCACTCTACGGTGAAGACACTGAATTCGATGACGGTCACTCCAACGACCTGCACCACGAAGTTCAGGACGTTGCTGCATTCCTGATGTGGGCCGCTGAGCCGAAACTGAACGCTCGTAAAGAAGCTGGCCTGACTGGCGTGATCTTCCTGATCGTTCTTTCGGTTCTGCTCTACATGACCAACAAACGTCTGTGGGCACCGCACAAAGGTAAAAAGCGCGACGAAGAGTAATGTGACGCGCTCTGACTAAGAAAGGCCCGCCAAATTGGCGGGCCTTTTTCATTTCTGGGTGGATGTTCCTAAATACCGCCGCAGCACATCAGGCGGGTTATCCATCACCTCTCGTGCCGGCAAAGGTGCGAATAACTGCCCTTCATCAACCAAGACAATTTGATCAGCAGCGACCAGCGCATCCTGCGGGTCATGAGTCACCATCAAAACGACACGATTGTCGGCAAGCGCCCGCTCACGAACGAGGGCAAGCATCTCTTGCTTGAGACCGGGACCCAAAGCCGCAAAGGTTCATCCAAGAGGATCACAGGACGATCTTGCAGCAAAAGCCGTGCCAGCGCTGCGCGGCTCTGTTGCCCGCCCGAGAGAGCGGCGGGCTTACGCCCACCCATCCCAGACAAACCGACGCTGGCGAGCATTTCATCAACGCGGCGCTGTTCATCGCGCGTCAGCCGAAGCGATGCTCGCAGCGCGAGGCCGACATTCTGTGAAACGGTCAAATGAGGAAACAGGTTGTTGTCTTGGAACAGGCTCGAAACCGGTCTCTGATCAGGGCGCAAATCAGTTATCGGCTCACCGCGCCACAACACCTGCCCTTCGGCTTGATAGAAACCCGCGATCACAGAAAGGATCGTGGATTTGCCAGCACCAGACGGGCCGATGAGAGCTGTAATCTGGCCCGCCGCAAAGCCTACATTTGCCGTTAGGTGGAAATCACCCTGACGCACGTTCAGGTTTTCAAGCATCAGCATCGGCGCGTCCTCCCCTGTCAAAAATCCAAAAGGCACAAAGGCTCAGCCCCAACAACACAAGTGCCGCGCCAGACGCGGCGTCCGTGCGGTAACTTCCCATCAATTGATACATCAACAACGGCAAAGTCTGCTGGTCCGAGGTCGCAAAGAGAGCGATCACACCTAGATCACCCATCGAAAGAGCCGCAGCCAATCCTGCAGCAAAGCCTAACGGCTTTCTTATGCGAGGCAGGACAGCAATCCTAACACGCGCCCAACCTCTCAGCCCAATCGAATCGGCAAGGCGTCCGTAGTCCGCCTCAACACGTTCAAACGCAGGCGCGATGACGCGCAGCGCAAAAGGAAGCGCCATAAGTGCATTCATCAAGGCTGTGACCAGCAGCGCTAATTTCGCGGGATTGAACACAGGTTGAACAACAACAAAGAGCCCCGTCCCGACCACCAATGAGGACGCAGCCAACGGCAAGGCTGAGGCCACCCCAACGGCGCGTCCGCCACGCATCGACAAAAGGACTGCAGCAGCGATGGTCAAAGCAGTAGAAACCGCAGCGACTGAAACCGAACGCGCAATTGCGGGCCACATGGACGCTGGCAGATCGGACAAGCCAATCACACCTTTGATGACCACCATCGACAGCGGCAGAATCAGAAATGCAGCAGCCAATGCGATAGCGAGGGCATCGCATGACCGCTCCCAGAGGCTGGCTCCATCCCAGCGCGGCAGAACACGGTCCAACCCCGCGCCAAAGCCTTCAGGAACAGTGATGAACCACGCAGCCAGCGCGGCGATAATGGACAAGCCAAATTGGACAGCGGCCAAAAGCGCGGCCCGCCCGAGGTCGAAGTCAAATCTCACAGCCTGATAGATTGCCAACTCGACCGTGGTTGCCTTTGGGCCACCGCCCAGAACGAGTGCGACAGCAAAACTCGTCAAGCAAATCAGGAAAATGGCCATAAACGCACCCGGCAAAACGGCTCGTAACATCGGTCGCTCTAGCATTGCGCTCACCGAGGCACCGAGGCTCACGACCAACCGAAATCTCTCGGCGGGTATAGCGATCCAGCCTTGCAGTATCATCCGCACCGCAAGCGGAAGGTTGAAGAAGACATGAGCCAACACAACGCCGCCCAGCCCATAGATTGAGATCCGATCCCCGCCCGCCATAGCGATCGCATCATTCAAAAGACCATTGCGCCCAAACACCGCCAACAGCCCCATGACCGCGACAATGACTGGCAAAATGAATGGAGCGCCGAGGAGCGTTATAAGGACCGAGCGTCCTCGAAACCTGCGTCGAGATAGCGCCCGTGCAACTGGGATCGCCAGCACTACGCTAGCCACAGCAGATAGTACGGCCTGAAGCACGGTAAACCGAACGGCGGCCCATTCAGCCCGACCTAGCCCACCCACGCCTTCGGCCCGCCAAAGAACAGCCAATAGTGTTCCCAGCGTCAACACCAGCACGAGGGCGATCACCATCGCCCCCGGCCAGCGTGGATAGTTTATTGCGCGAGTGCTGCGCGCCATGCGTCAATCGCCGGACCCGACTTTGCAGCCGCATCCTCAGAGCTGAGCAACAAAGCGATCGAGGGTGTGACAAGGGTCTCAAACCCTTCGGGCAGACCAACCGCAGGTGTCACCGCAGGATACATCCAGTTGGTTGTCGGAATGACAGACTGGAACCCTTCGGTCGTCATGAACGCGAGGAAGGCATCCGCAAGCTCTGGCACATCGGTCGATGCGACCTTTGCTGCAACTTCGACCTGCATGTAATGACCCTCTTCAAAGGCCCACGACGTCTTGCTGTCGTCGCCTTCCGCGATCAGGTGATAGGCAGGCGAGGTTGTGTAGGACAACACGGCGTCTGCTTCGCCTTCGAGGAATAGACCGTAGGCTTCGGACCATCCGGGGGTTACGGTGACGATGTTGTCTGCCAGATCAGCCCAAATGCTACCAGCTTCGTCACCATAGGCCGCTTCAACCCAGAGGACGAGGCCCAGACCTGGTGTCGACGACCGCGGGTCTTGGATGACGATTTTCAGATCGCTTGCCGCCAGTTCGCGGAAATTGGTCGGTGCTTCGACGTCCTTCCCAGCAACGAAAGCAAAATAGCCCCAATCGAACGGAACAAACGTGTCGTCCGACCATTCGATTGGCAAATCATAGGCTGCAGTCACGCCCGATGCCGCAAAAAGGCCCGTCGCCGCTGCATCCGCCGTCAGGTTCGTATCAAGGCCGAGCACGATATCTGCATCCGTATTTGCGCCTTCGAGTTTCAGGCGCGACAGTACGGCAGCGCCGTCACCAGCGGCGACAAACTCCAGATCACAGGCGCATTCGGCCTCGAAATTCGCCTCGATCTGCGGACCTGGGCCCCATTCGCTGTTAAAGCCGTCGTAGGTGTAAATCGTCAGGGTCGATGTTTCAGCGATTGCGCCAGTGGCAACGAAACATAGTCCTGCGACATGCGTGAGGGTGGTTTTCATAATGGTCTTTCCTCTTCATGCGCCGAACGGACGGGGGTCAAGAGGATCAACTCTGCGCCTTCCCTCCGCCGGTCTTAACCGGTTCAGGTTCAACGGGTTCGCTTTCGCATCTCAGCCCTGTTTCTAGAGCACCCCGAGGTAACGGCGAAGATAGACGCGCAAAAACGATGTTCAAGAGGAATTCGCAAAAGACCTTGGCCCCTCGCCCTGTCCGCGATAGAGGAAACACCAAAGGAGGCGCCCATGTCGTATAATACCTTCGGTCACATCTACCGCACCACCACGTGGGGCGAGAGCCATGGTCCAGCTTTGGGCGCAACGGTCGACGGCTGCCCACCGGGCGTGGCGCTGACACCAGAGATGATTCAAATCTGGCTCGACAAGCGCAAACCAGGTCAGAACAAAAATACGACCCAGCGCAATGAACCCGATGCGGTGAAAATCCTGTCGGGCGTGTTTGAAGGCGTGACCACTGGCACCTCAATCCAGCTGATGATCGAAAACACAGACCAGCGGTCCAAGGACTACGGCGACATCGCCCAGACCTTCCGCCCCGGTCACGCTGACCTCGCGTATCACCAAAAATATGGCCTGCGCGATTATCGCGGTGGTGGTCGTTCCTCTGCACGCGAAACTGCGGCGCGCGTTGCCTCTGGTGGTGTTGCGCGTGAAGTGTTGAAGACCCTCGCACCCGCGATTGAGATCAAAGGCTACATGGTCCAAATGGGCGACAAAAAGATCGACCGTGATCGGTTCGATTGGAACGCCATTGACCAAAATGATTTCTGGTGCCCTGACGCGCAAATGGCGCTTGAGTGGGAAGAGTACCTGCAGTGGCTCCGCAAGGATGACCACAACAGCGTTGGCGCAGTGATCGAAGTTGTAGCGCGTAATGTCCCTGCGGGGATCGGCGCTCCGATCTATGCAAAGCTGGATACCGATCTTGCAGCAGCGATGATGTCGATCAATGCCGTCAAAGGCGTTGAAATCGGCGAAGGCATGGCTGCTGCAGCCCTGACAGGACGCGACAACGCCGACGAGATTTTCTTTGACGACGGTCAGGTGCGTTACGGGTCAAACCACGCTGGAGGCATCCTTGGTGGTATTTCGACTGGCCAAGATGTCGTCGTGCGCTTTGCTGTGAAGCCGACCTCGTCCATCCTGTCTCCACGCCGTTCCATTCGCATGGACGGCACACCGACAGAAGTCGTCACAAAAGGTCGCCACGACCCCTGCGTCGGCATCCGCGCAGTCCCTGTTGGTGAAGCAATGGCGGCGTGTGTCATCCTCGATCATATCCTGCTCGACCGCGCCCACACTGGCGGCGTCCGAGGTCAGATCGGCTAACACTGTTGATGCTCAAGATACTAAGCGGCGCCCGAGAGGCGCCGTTATAATTTTGCGCCCTGCTTGGACAATTGGACGGCCAAAATTCCCGCTGCAATAATCGCAACCCCGATCACGTCCCAGTGTGTCAGTTCTTCACCAATCAGAGCCCACGCAATGGTTACGCCAAAAAACGGGTTCAAAAAGTGGAAGGTCGCCGCTTTGATCGCGCCGATCCTCTGAACGAGCAGGAACCAGACAAGGGTCGCCAAAAGACCGGGAACCAAAGTTGTGTAAAAGAACGCCACAATCAGCTGCCAGCTCCAAATAATGTCCCAGCTCTCGAGCAGCGTCGCAGGCACGGACAGCACAGCCGAGCCAACCAGCATTTGCAAACCAACAATCATCAAAACGTTGCCGCCCGAGGACGCACCGCGCACGGACAGCGTTGCAACTGCCAGTGCCGTCACACCAATGGCGCATAGAACGAGGCCCATCACATCAATCGTCCCCGAAAGGCGTGCGCCCATAATCACAGTCACGCCGATGATCCCTGCAACAAGCCCGAGCATGCCCAACGGCTTTGGCCGATCGCCCATCACCCACCCGAAGAGAGCAACGATCAACGGCATCGTCGCTGCAATGATTGCAGCCAGCGACGCTTCAATCGTTTGCATCGCCACAAAGAACAGGCCGAGGTACAGCGCGTTCTGGCAAACGCCAAAAATCAGCGTGGCCTTCCATTGCTCTCGCGTAAGTTTGGCCCGCTGCCCCATCGCATAAGCAATCGCGATCCCAAGAAGACCCGAGACCAAAAACCTAAGCGATAGAGAAGCCATTGGCGGGGCATATTGGACGATAATTCGTGCTGAGGTGAAAGCTGATGACCACATAAGGGCAAAAGACAGCCCCATCAAAATAGCACGTAAATCCATAATGTCCCCGAGAATGAAAAAAGGGCCGCTGATGCCAGCGACCCTTTCTTAAGAATGCGTCAGGTGCAAGACCTGCAGAACGACTTATGCGTTAACGCTGTCTTTCAGTGCTTTCGCGATGGTCATTTTCACGACCTTGTCTGCCGGCTTCGACATGGTTTCGCCGGTTGCAGGGTTGCGAACCATACGCTCGGGGCGCTCGCGGCAGTAGATCTTGCCTACGCCCGGAAGGGTCACAGCGCCACCGCCCGAAACTTCGGAGGTGATGATATCGATCAGAGCTTCGAGACCAGCGGTTGCGGTCTTTTTGTCTGTGCCTGCTTTTTCAGCGAGTGCGGCGACGAGTTGCGCCTTAGTCATCGGCTTTGCCATTTTTATGGTCTCCCTAGTTCCGCCCGATATTGGGCCTCATGTCCCGTATAATAACGGTATATAGTAGATCACCACTATGAAAAGTGGATCGATGCAAGCAAAAAAGCCCTATTTTCGACCAAAAAGGCGAAATCACAGGAAGGCTGTTTCCTCAAAGCTGCGCAATTTCCGACTATGAATGCGTTCAAGAGGCATTTCTCGCAGATGTTCCATAGCACGAACACCAATCATGAGGTGCCGTGCGACCTGTGTTTTATAGAAATCTGACGCCATTCCGGGTAATTTCAACTCGCCATGCAGCGGCTTATCAGAGACGCACAGGAGCGTGCCGTAGGGCACTCTGAAGCGGAAACCGTTGGCGGCGATGGTCGCGCTCTCCATATCGAGCGCTACGGCCCTTGATTGGCTCAAACGCTGCACAGGGCCAGAGTGGTCCCTTAGTTCCCAATTGCGGTTATCAATGGTCGCAACGGTGCCTGTGCGCATGATGCGCTTAAGATCATAGCCAGAGACCTCTGTGACCTCTGCCACAGCATTCTCGAGCGCGATCTGGATCTCGGCAAGGGCTGGGATCGGAACCCAAACAGGCAGATCATCGTCCAGAACGTGGTCTTCGCGCAGGTACGCATGGGCCAAAACGAAATCGCCCAAGCGTTGGCTATTCCTCAAACCAGCACAGTGTCCAACCATCAGCCAAGCGTGCGGACGAAGCACAGCAATGTGGTCTGTTGCCGTCTTCGCGTTCGACGGACCGACGCCGATATTGACCAACGTAATACCCGAGCCGTCAGAGCGTTTGAGGTGGTATGTCGGCATCTGCGGGAGTTTTGCAGGAATGAGCAACGGCTCCGCAGCGCCCGTGATCACGATGTTCCCTGGCCCGACGAATTCGATGTAGCCGCTATCGGGATCAGCCAACATTTGACGGGCGTAGGATTCGAATTCTTCGACGTAGAACTGGTAGTTCGTAAACAGAACGTGGTTCTGGAAATGATCAGGCGATGTGGCCGTGTAGTGCGACAACCGCGCCAGCGAATAGTCCACCCGCTGCGCCGTGAACGGAGCGAGCGGATGCGAGCCATCGGGATACGTAAACCCCGTGCCATTCACGATATCATCGTGCGTGATCGACAGATCAGGCACGTCGAACACATCCCGCAAGGTGAAGTTCATCGCGCCTTCTTGGGGGATCGTAACCGCCGCATCGTTCACAACAGCAAAGTGGACAGGAATCGGCGTCGTAGAGGGCCCAATTTCGACTGCGATACCGTGATTTTCGATCAGCTGACCAATCTGCTGCCGCAAGTAATTCGCAAACAAACGGGGCTGCGTCACGGTCGTCGAATAGACACCGGGCGTCGCCACATGGCCAAACGACAGACGGCTATCGGTCTGGGCATAGCTTTTGGTTTCAATTCGGATTTCGGGATAAAACGCGCGATAGCGGGCTTCTGGCTTGCCTTCGGTCACTGCGCGCGAAAACTCTTTACCGAGGAATTGAACGGCGGCGTCATACAATTCGATCAAGCGTTCAACGGCCTGATCTGCGTTATCAAAGCTCTCCGCCGCCAATGTGTCGGCCGTAATGATTTGGTTCATTCTTCTACCTTTTTGGAATTGTTTTGGACGTCGGCATGCGCCCCGATTACGGGGTCGGAGTGTCCGGTTATGATGCCTGATCGGTCCATCCTCAAATCTGACACCAGTTATGCAACGTCTTCAAGACGCAATGGCACTTGCCGCTGGCAGAGCGATGATGGCAAATGGCGTCAAACCGCTTGGGGGCAAGCATGAGTATTTTGAAAAAGTTATTTGGCCCAGATGATGATCAGGCTCTGATCTACGACGCTGGTTCATTGGTCGAAACCACGGTGACTCGCTTTCCACTGATCCGCTGTCACAGCGATCTCGCTCAGGCCGTGATCGCAAAAGAAGCCCAAAATCGGGATCATACCCCCATCATCATCGGCTCGATCCGATCGGTCGAATTGCTGAACGATGCGACGCCGCGACCCATCACAGACATCGCGTTACGGGCTGCCAAATTTGATTTCCCTGCGTGGATGGAACAGGCAAAGCTCGACTGGGCCACTCGATCAAATAACACCAGACAGCCAGTGCCGCCACGCGGGCCATCGGATACGCACACCAACCACGCCGATGCGATTGACAGCGCCGTCTGGGATCCTGCACGCGGCGCGGCGTTGCAGACGATCTACATCGCGCTTTTCCCCACCGCAGACCCGACCGAAGTTCCTGCATACCTCGACTGCGGAGGATGGAATGCCTTTCCAGAAACCGAAGTGCATATGGGTCTCATGCGCCGCTGGCGTGATCGGTTCGGCGCACGGCTAATTGGTCACAGCCACGACACGCTGACCTTCCACGTTCTACGTCCACCTCACACATTCGCCGAAGCGCTGACGCTTGCGGAAGAGCACTATGCCTATTGCCCAGATGTCGTTGATCAGGGGTTCAAAACGCTGGATGCGCTTGCTGGGGCGCTCTTGAATGCGGGCACTTGGCAGTTCTGGTGGGACTGACCACTTGAACATGCCTGCGGTCACGTCACATTGCGAAACATGAAAACGCTTCTCTCATTCGGTCACGGCTATTCCGCCCAAGCCCTTGCACAACTATTGCCCGACGACTGGACGGTGATCGGGACCACTCGGTCCGCCGACAAGGCCACAAGATTGCTCTCCGAGGGCGTTGATCCCCGCGTTTGGCCCGGCGCAGACATGCGGCCTGCACTGGACTGTGCGACGCACCTTCTGATTTCCGCTGCGCCGAACGAAGATGGCGACCCAGTGCTTCAGCATCTGCGCGATGAAATTCTATCGCGAGCCGATACCTTTGAATGGGTCGGATATCTGTCCACGACGGGCGTCTATGGAGATCACAGCGGCGATTGGGTGGATGAAGATGCTCCCCTGACCCCCGCCACAAAACGTGGGCAACTGCGAGTTAAGGCAGAGGCCGAATGGCGGACAATGGGTCTGCCTCTCCATATCTTTAGGCTCGCGGGAATATATGGCCCGGGTCGTGGACCGTTTGCGAAAGTGCGCAATGGAACGGCGCGGCGGATCATTAAACAGGGTCAGGTGTTCAGCCGTACCCATGTCGAAGACATCGCGCAGGTGCTTTGGGCTTCAATCAACCGTCCAAATCCGGGGGCCGCGTATAATGTCTGCGACGACGACCCTGCCCCGCCCGAAGACGTCATTGCCTATGCCGCGAAACTGCTGAATCTTCCAATCCCGCCAGCCGAGGATTTCGAGACAGCCGAAATGACGCCAATGGCGCGGTCGTTCTATGCCGAGAGTAAAAAGGTGAAAAACGACCGGATTAAGGACGAATTGGGTGTGATTTTGAAATATCCAAACTACCGCAGTGGTCTGGACGCCCTTCTCGCCGCTGGAACCGATTAAGCAGTCTTGCCGATCGTCGCCACGCCCAGAACCTCGAGCACTTTTGCTTCGATGTCGTCGGCGTTCAATCCAGCCGTCGCATACATATCGCGCGGGTTGGCGTGATCGATGAACGTATCAGGCAGAACCATCGAACGGAATTTCAGACCCGCATCGAATACACCCTCGTCAGACAGCAATTGCGCAACGTGACTACCGAAACCACCAACCGCACCTTCCTCAATGGTGATCAGAGCATCGTGCTCTGCGGCAAGTTTCAGGATCAATTCACGGTCGAGCGGTTTTGCGAAACGCGCATCTGCGACGGTCGGCGAGATGCCTTTAGCGTTCAGGCTCTCTACGGCTTGCATCACCTCTTGAAGCCGAGTCCCGAACGAGAGGATTGCAACCTTCTTACCCTCAACAATCATGCGGCCTTTGCCGATTTCGAGAGGCTCCGCATCGGTTGGAATTTCGACGCCAACACCTTCACCACGAGGGAAGCGGAATGCGATCGGCCCTTCGTCATGCGCCGCAGCCGTCACAACCATCCGCACCAGTTCGGCCTCATCCGCCGCAGCCATGACAACCATGCCCGGCAAATTCGCCAGAAACGCCACATCAAAGCTACCTGCGTGTGTCGCGCCATCAGCACCAACGAGACCAGCACGGTCGATTGCGAAACGAACGGGGAGACGTTGGATTGCAACATCGTGGACGACTTGATCGTAACCACGCTGCAAGAACGTCGAATAGAGCGCGCAGAATGGTTTCATTCCACCCGCAGCCAGCCCCGCAGCAAAGGTCACCGCATGCTGTTCGGCGATACCCACGTCGAAACAACGTGATGCATAACGTTCCATAAATTTCGACAGACCCGTGCCATCTGGCATTGCCGCCGTGATCGCGCAGATTTTTTGATCCTTCGCCGCTAATTCCAGCAAGGCTTCAGCGAATACATTCGTGTAGCTTGGTGCGTTGGACGGCGCCTTGTGCTGCTTCCCGCTCGGAACGTCGAATTTGGCTGTCGCGTGACCTTTGTCACGTGCCGCCTCAGCAGGAGCGTAACCTTTGCCTTTCTTCGTAATCGCATGGATCAGGATCGGACCAGTTGCGCGCGCCTTGACCGTGCGCAAGACGGCCAAAAGCTGCTCCATGTCATGCCCATCAATTGGCCCGATGTAAGAGAACCCAAGTTCTTCGAACATGGTCCCACCGACGGTCATATGCTTGAGCATATCCTTCGCCCGCTTAGCGCCTTCGCGGAATGGCGGGGGGAGAAGGCTTACCGCGCCTTTGGCAGCCGCTTTCAACTCTTGGAACGGAGCACCCGCATAAAGACGCGATAGATAAGACGACAGTGCGCCCACTGGCTCTGCAATCGACATCTCGTTGTCGTTCAGAACAACGATCATCCGCTTGCCCAAATGGCCCGCGTTGTTCATCGCCTCGAACGCCATGCCCGCGGACATGGACCCATCACCGATCACCGCAATCGCGTCGCCGACGCCCTCTTCGGTGACGCCGCCCAAATCACGCGCCACGGCAAAGCCGAGTGCCGCAGAGATCGAGGTCGACGAGTGACCAGCGCCAAACGCGTCATACGGGCTCTCACTGCGTTTCGCGAAACCGGACAGGCCGTCTTTTTGACGGAGGGTCCGAATACGATCACGACGGCCCGTCAAAATCTTATGCGGGTAGCACTGGTGCGAAACGTCCCAGATGATCTTATCTTTGGGCGTATCGAACACCGCATGAAGCGCGACCGTCAGTTCCACCACGCCCAATCCAGCGCCCAAATGACCGCCTGTAACCGACACCGCGCTGATTGTCTCTGCACGCAATTCATCGGCCACCTGACGCAGTTCAGCATCCGACATACCTTTTAGGTCCGCAGGCGTATGAACGCGGTCGAGGTGTGGTGTCATCGGTGTGTCAGTCATGGCTGTCTCACTTGTCGCGGTCGATCACAAAACGTGCCGCGTCGCGCAGGGTTTGCGCGGTTTCACCATAGATAGATAGGGCATCGCAAGCCTCGGTCACCAAATCGGCTGCGCGGCGTTTCGCCCCGTCCAAACCCAAGAGGGACACGAATGTCGCTTTGCCAGCATCAGCGTCTTTACCCACGGCTTTGCCGACCGTTTCAGCATCGCCCGTCACGTCCAGAACATCGTCCCAGATTTGGAAAGCCAGCCCCAAGGCATCGCCATAGCGTTTCAACGGTCCAATGTCCGCGCCCGCCATTCGAGGCCCCGCCGTCGCGGACCATGTGATCAGTGCACCCGTTTTACCTGCCTGCAATGTGGTAATCTGATCGAGTGTGAGAGGGGCCGTTGCCGTCTCCGCTGCGATGTCCAACGCCTGACCACCGACCATCCCACGCACACCCGACGCCTCGGCGAAGGAACGGATGAGGTCTGTGCGCCGTTCAGCGGCACAATCAGCGGAAGCCAAGAATTCAAATGCTAACGATTGAAGCGCATCACCTGCAAGGACGGCGGTCGCTTCGTCCCACTTGCGATGAACGGTCGGCTGCCCACGGCGCAAATCGTCATCGTCCATGCAGGGCAGATCATCATGCACCAGAGAATAAGCGTGCAGACATTCGATCGCCGCCGCGACCTTGACTGCGTTCGAAATACCGTGGAGCGCCGCCCCTTCGAGGACCAAAAACCCGCGCAACCCTTTTCCACCGCGCACTGCATATCCCATCGCATCCGCGACAGGCATATCAATGCCCGAAAGCGCCTGCGCGATCTCAGCCTCGGCCAGATCGCGAGCGCGGGTTAGTGCGGCGGTCAATGACATTAGCCAGCGTCCAGCGGTGCCGTTCCAGTCGGTGCGCCATCAGCGCCCAAAGTGATCTTGGCCACTTTTTCTTCGGCTTCTTTCAGCTTGGCCTCGCAACGGGCCTTTAGCGCGGCGCCACGTTCATAAAGCGCGATGGAATCGTCGAGCGCCACATCACCATGCTCAAGACGGTTCACAACCGACTCCAGCTCTTTCATCGCCTGCTCAAAGCTCATTTCATCAACGGGCGTGTCAGTCATCGGCCTCTTTCCTCCAGAACACTTACATGGGCGGCAGCGGAGGCTGCCAACGCGTCAAGGTTATAGCCACCTTCCAATGCAGATACCACGCGCCCGTTGCAAGAGGACTCGGCAATATCACACAGGCGGTGTGTCACCCAGGCAAAGTCTTCGGTCTCGAATTCCAACTGGGCGAGCGGATCATCACGATGCGCATCGAAGCCAGCAGAAATAATCAATAGCTCGGGTGCGAAAGCCGCAAGACGAGGGAACACTTGGACTTCGTATACTTTGCGAAAAACGTCAGAGCCGCTTGCGGGCGGCAAGGCGATATTTAGAACGTTATCAAACTCACCCGTATCAACAGGATCACCCGTCCCCGGCCAAAGCGGCATCTGTTGCGATGTGATCGTTAGGATACGAGGATCATCTTCGCACAATGCCTGCGTGCCATTGCCGTGATGAACATCGAAATCAACGATAGCGACACGGCGCAGTCCATGATGCTCGAGAGCATACTTCGCCGCGATGGCGACATTTCCGAACAAACAAAAGCCCATCGGGATTTCTTGTTCAGCGTGGTGACCGGGAGGACGAATGGCGGCAAAGGCGTTCTTCACATCGCCGTTTAGCACTTTGTCGACCGCGAGCATGACAGCGCCTGCAGCACGATACGCCGCCTCAAGCGATCCGGGCGACATATGCGTGTCGGCATCCAACTGCCGCGAGCCAGATGTGGGCAATGCCGAACGTAGTCGGTCGATGTAAGACTGCGGATGGCACCGTTTTAGATCGTCGTCCGCCGCCATTGGGGCTGTAAAACGATCCAACGGAATATCAGACAAGGCGTCCAAAACGACTTGAAGACGGGCAACTTGTTCAGGATGTCCGTCGGGCGTCACATGGTTCAGGCAGGCGGGGTGTGTGATTAAGGCTGTGGTCATACCGCAAGGAACCCCAAACCCATCCGTCCGTCAATCAGGCTGTAGCATGTAGCCCGAACCGCGAACCGTCTGGAGATAACGAGGCTGCTTCGGATCGACCTCGATCTTGCGGCGTAGACGGGTAATCTGAACATCGACCGCGCGTTCCTGCGTTTGCCCACCAGAACGGCTAAGCTCTTCAACCAAGGTGCCCCGCGATACGGGTTCACTGGGCTTAGCGCTGAAAATCTTCATCAACTGGCTCTCGGTCGCGGTCAGGCGGATCAGATCATCACCCTTCCACAACTCCCCCCGATCCACATCGTAGCGAAACGGACCCATATTCAGCGACTTCGGCACCACGACAGCAGGAACCGCCTGCGGGACACGGCGCAGGATTGCATTGATCCGCAACAGCAGTTCTTTGGGCTCGAACGGCTTTGCTAGGTAATCGTCCGCGCCCGCTTCCAAACCAGCAATCCGATCAGAGGTCTCACCCTTTGCGGTCAGCAACATAATGGGCGTGCCCAACCGTGCCCGCAGATCGCGGCACAACGACATGCCGTCTTCACCAGGCATCATGACATCCAAAACGATCAAATCGAATTCGAGACCAGACAGGATACGACGCGCATGAGCCGCATCGCGTGCGGTGCTCACCAAAAAACCATTCCGCATAATGAACTTCTGTAGAAGTCCCCTGATCCGTTCGTCGTCATCAACAATTAAAATATGGGCGTCATCGGCGCTCATGTCGTTCTATCCCTCAGCGCCTCGTATTGACGACGCATGTCCGTATCCATCATCGCCTCTAGAACTTGGCGGAACCCACCAACGGCAGCTGGACCTGCGGCGCGAAACGCTGCCCGCATTCGATCCCGCTGCGCATCGGACAGCTCGCGCTCCAGACGCTGGCCAGCTTCGGTGAGGAAAAGGTGACGTTCACGCTTGTCCTCTTGGCCGACCCTGCTCTCTACCAAACCGTCATCGATCAAAGCGCGCAACACACGATTAAGGGACTGCTTTGTAACACCAAGAATAGACAAGAGATTATTCACCGTCGTGCCGTGGCTTCGGTTGATAAAGTGGACAGCACGGTGATGCGCCCGTCCGTAGCCTTTTTCTTCGAGGATGCGATCAGGGTCTGCCGTGAAACCGCGGTAGGCAAAATACATCGCCTCGATCCCCTGCCGTAGCTGTTCATCCGTCAAAAACAGCAGGGACTGTCCGCTTGGCACGTCATTCATGGCCGAAACCCTTCTTTCGTTCACGGACAGAATACGTCAGCCTTGTTGACATTCCAAGCCTTCACTGTTAGCGAATCTCATGAATTCGCGCAATTTTACGATAGAAATCGTAGTGCGTTGAGAAATAAATGAAAAGCAGAGGGTGCACTATGGCTGGCTATGATGATCGTGACGGTAAAATCTGGATGGACGGCCAGTTGGTCGATTGGCGTGACGCGAATGTCCACATTCTGACCCATGCGCTGCACTACGCATCGTCCGTTTTCGAAGGCGAGCGTGCTTACAACGGCAAGATCTTCAAATCCGTCGAGCACTCCGAACGTCTTTTGAAATCGGGCGAGATGCTCGACATGCCGATCCCCTACACTGTTGATGAAATCGAAGCTGCGAAGAAAGCTGTCTTGGATGCGAACGGCCTGACCGACGCATACATCCGCGTCGTTGCATGGCGTGGCGCGGGCGAAGACATGGGTGTTGCATCCGCGCGCAACCCTGTTCGCATGGCTGTGGCCGCTTGGACTTGGGGTGCCTACTACGGCGACGCAAAGATGAAAGGCGCAAAGCTGGACATCGCGAAATGGAAGCGCCCGTCGCCCGAAACCATCCCAACCGCTGCAAAGGCCGCTGGTCTCTACATGATCTGCACGATGTCCAAACACGCCGCAGAGGCCAAAGGCTGCTCTGACGCGCTGTTCCTCGACTATCGTGGCTACGTGGCTGAAGCGACTGGCGCGAACATCTTCTTCGTCAAAGACGGCGAAGTGCACACCCCGATCCCAGACGCGATCCTGAACGGCATCACCCGTCAAACCGTCATCGGCATGCTGCGCGACAAAGGCATCAACGTCATTGAGCGCCGCATTCAGCTGGAAGAGTTGGCTGACTTTGAACAGTGCTGGCTGACAGGCACTGCGGCTGAAGTTACTCCCGTTGGTCAGATCGGTGACTACACCTTTGAAGTTGGTGATATCACCCGCTCAATCGCAGAGGACTACGAAGCGCTCGTTCGCGCCTAATCGTAGGTTCTGATGAACATTGTGTCGCCGTAGGTTAGCCCTGCGGCGACATTGCTTTTCGGGTCTTGCTTCGTTCGAGCCCAAGCTGGCGCTCGCGCCAAATGATCAATATGCCAGCAAAGATCACCACGGACGCACCGATCAACGTGGTGCCCGTCGGCACCTCATCAAAGAACGCAAAGCCAATGGCGATCGAGAACAGCATCGACGAATATTCGAATGGCGCCACGAACGACGCGTCCGCAAGCCGATAGCTTGAGGTGAGAAGGATCTGACCGACGCCACCAATAATGCCCGCAAGTACCAGAAGTGCGGCCTCTTTGGGCGTGGGTACGACCCAGCCCCAGTAAATCGTCAGCAACGACAGTCCAGTGGCAGTGACTGAAAACCAGAATACGATCGATGAGGTCGTCTCGGTCTTCGTAAGTTTCCGAATAAAGACCTGCGCCAAGGCTGCTGCCACAGCAGACCCCAACGCCAGAACCGCGCCAAGCGTCTCTGACACGTCAATCACATCGACCGATAACCGTGGGGCCATGATGATCATAACCCCGACGAGGCCGACAGCGACTGTCATCAATCGAAATAAACGAACCGTTTCATTCAAAAACATCGCAGCAAAGACAACCACGAAGATCGGCATCGCATAGCCAATAGCGGTCATTTCTGGCAGCGGCAAAAGGCCCAGCGCTCCAAACGTCATGGCCATAGCAGACGTACCGATCACGCCGCGCCAAACATGGTTCATTGGGTTTTGTGTCTTAAAACCGATCCGCAACTCTTTGCGCATCGCGAGCCAAACAACGATCACTGGAATGGCAAAGAGGGATCGAAAGAAAACCGATTGCCCTGGTGGCACATGGCCGGCGACAGATTTGATGATCCCCGCCATGACGACAAAGAGAAGCACCGACAATACTTTGAAAATGATGGCTCGGATAAACTGCATAGGTCGCCCTTGTTCTAGGGACCTTGTAGCACTCAATGGGCGCGCGCCAATGGGTATTCTAATAGCTAAGCGGCGCGTCCTGAAAACGCGCCGCCGTGCTGATCACTCAGCTTTTGCAACCATGGCGCCCGCGACCTTTTCAGACACGATGCCAAACACGTTGCCGACAATGAGCGAGACCGCGATCATCATTGCCGCTTTGCCAAGTGCGGCAGTATCGGTCAGCGCAACACCCGTCAAAAGCGTTCCCGCTGCTGTTGATGCATAGCCGTAGACGCCCGCCGGAATGGTGGCGAGGGCTGGCAGATGCGCGCCCAGCACCAGAACAACCACTGACACACCCACGATGATGGATGTGACGACGACGGAACCAGCGACCGATCCAACAACGAACAGAGTCACAGCGGCAACAGCCACGCCCCAGATGTGGTTAATGCTGTTCTTAGTCAGGGCCTCAAATTTGCCGCCCGTGTGATAGAATGCACCCCAACCGATAAAGAGCGCCCAGACCTGTAGACCCGCTCCATTCCCAAGGCAGACCCATGTTGCCACGGCCGCCAATACACCGATTGAAATCGCTAATGCGTTAATCAAGTTCATAGTTTCTCCTTCCCTGTTTACCCCTCTCCTCTGGGGGCAAGCGAAACGGTAGAGAGAAGGCTGTCCGGCGGGTATTAGACCTTAAGTTGATAAACTAAAGTCGAATACCACTCATTTTAAACGGTGATTTTACCCTGAAGTTGGCGCCACCGCGTAGCTTTCGCTTCGATCGGCTGAATCAGAAGATATTCGATCAGCAGCATGATCACGATAAACGCACCAGAATAGGCCAACACGCGCACCACATCGAACATCTGGAAATAGAGGTGGATTTGAAACCCTATCCCGTTTGATCGACCCAAGAATTCGACTACGAGCACCAGTTTCCAAATGATGGCCAGCCCGTTGCGCGCACTCGCCGCCATGAACGGGGCCAACTGAGGAAGCACCACATGGCGTAGCCGCTGCATCGGCGACATTCCAAACACCTTCGCCATTTCGGCGACTTTTCGATCCATCGCCCGCGCACCTTCGCGCAGGGTCACGATCACTAGTGCCGTTTTGTTAAAAGCAACCGCGATGATCGCGGAAAGGTCGTTCAAACCGAACCACAGGTAACACAGAACGATCACGACCAAGGCCGGGAGGTTCTGCGCGAGGATAACCCATGGCTCTGCCCATCTGTTCAACCGCGGCAGCGTGCCGAGCATCACCCCAATGATCGAACCCAAAACCATCGCAACCACAAAGGCAGCAGCGACACGTTTGAGCGTTTGCCAGAGATGATAGGGCAAACGCCCCGAGTCGATCTCGGATACGATAAGTTTGAAGACAACGATCGGATCGGGAAAAATCCTCGGCGTACCGTAGATCATGCTCACCACCCACCATAGCGCGATCATTCCCGCCAGCGACCCAGCGAGCACGGCCATGCGTGAGAAAAGTCCCGTCATTTGAGGCATCACAGCCCTCCCTACGGCTCACCATTTCGCGGCAGTGGGGCCCAAGTCAACAAAGCCAAGCGCAGGTCGAGACTTAGGTCGTATGGGTCAAACCTCAGCCCATGCATAATGTTTAGCCATGCGTTTGATGTTGAATGCCCTCAGGTCGCTTTTGGTTGTGCTGCTGTTGAGCCTCTTCAGCACGCAGATCACGCACGCCGAAACCATGACCCGAGAACAGATGTCAGAATACGTCAGTGCTCCAATGGCGCTGGGCGACCCCGTGAATGATCGCGGTGTTTGGGAGTTGTTGAACTCTGGTGGAGCGCACGTTGGCTACGTATTCGAAACTGGAATGCTTGCCCCACTGCCGGGCTTTGCAGGCGAACCGATTAACATGTTCGTCGCCATCGACCTCGAAGGGCGGTTCATTGATGTACGTCTTATCTCTCACCACGAACCCATTTTTGTGTCGGGGTTGGGCGAGGCACCACTCCGCGCGTTTCTGGAACAATATAGGGGGCTATCGATCTCTCCGCCCATCGTGGTCGGCACGCCCTATGGCAATGCATCGGACGGATCGGCTCTGGTATATTTGGACGGCGTGACCAAAGCGACGGCCAGCGTCCGCATTGCACATGAGTCGATATTGGCCGCTACGCGCACAGTTGCGCAGGAAAAGATGCAAGGCGTTGCCTCAGTCCCACCCGCCACACCAAACATGACCTATCATGAGGACCTAGACTGGCCGCGCCTTATCGAAGAAGGATTGGCACAGAACATCCGTGTGACCAACGCGGAAGTAGAAGCAGCGTTCGAGGGCACCCCCTTTGCCCGCACTGACGCCGAAGCTTTGTCCGATCCAGATGGTGCGTATCTGGACCTTTGGATGTTGGACATAGGACCGCCGACAATTGCCCGAGCAGCATTGGGCCAAGACACCATCGATCAACTAGATGTCCTACAACGCCTGGTGCCGTCTTCCGAGATGATCCTCTTGATCGAGAACGGACGGCACGGATTGGTCGGGCCCGATTTTGTCCGCAACACTTCGCCTGATTGGGTATCTGCAACGCAAGATGGTTTACCTATTCAATTACGTGATGCGGATGTCTCGGTTGATCTCACCAGTGGCGGTCCTGATGGTTTTGCGATGATCCTGCGAACGGATCGCCGCCTCGGATTTGACCCCTCACGCGATTGGGTTCTCCACATTGACGCCCTTCGAGAACGCGGCGTTTTCCAGCCCGAGATTGGTCGCATCACATTGGACGCGGAATACATCGCTGCGCCTCGGTTCTTTATCAGCAACACGGGTCAGCCGATTGAAACGTCACCTCTGAAAGAAGCCCTTCGCAACCGACAGACAGACCTGATTATCGGAGCAATTTTCGTCACGGTTCTGCTAGTCGTCTTAGGCTTTGGGCAAAGCTGGATCGCAAGAAAGGCGCGCCTCACACCAGTCCGACTTTCGATCCTCGCATTTGTCACCGTGTTCGTCGGCTGGTGGGGACAGGGTCAGCTGTCCATCGTGACAGTTACTGGCGCGCTACAAGCGCTCGTCAAAGATCAGTCGATGGAATTTCTTCTCTACGATCCGTTTTCCCTGCTCATTTGGGGTACCGCAATCGTTGGATTTGTCCTGTGGGGTCGAGGGCTGTTTTGCGGCTGGATGTGTCCATTTGGCGCCCTACAAGAATTCGCACACTACCTAGGTCGATTGCTAAGGATCCCTCAAATCAAAGTTTCAGATCGTTGGGACAGTCGGCTCAAATGGGTGAAATTCTTAGTACTCGGAACTTTGATCGGCGTTGCCCTCTTTGCACCTAGCTACAGTGTGAAAGCCGCAGAAGTTGAGCCATTCAAAACCGCAATCTCAGTCTTTTTCGTCCGCAACTGGTACTACGTCGTTTATGCCGTGTTCTGGCTATTGCTCGGGATGGTGATCTTCAAAGGGTTCTGCCGCTATGTCTGTCCGCTCGGCGCCGTCATGGCCATTGGCGGCCTGCTACGCGGTCGCAACTGGATCGAACGCCGTGAGGCCTGCGGATCGCCATGTCAATTGTGCAAGGTCCGCTGCAACTACAATGCGATCAAAAAGGACGGTGCGATCTCATACTCGGAATGTTTCCAATGCTTGGACTGCGTTCAGATTTTTGACGATCGCCAACAATGCGTTCCACTGATCCTCGCTGATCGCAAAGGAGCAAAGCCATGATCACCCGCCGCCGTGCTCTCAAGATTTTTGCTGCCGCCGCAACCGTGCCCACCGCATCCTTCGCACAGGATCGACGCTATGCGCTGGGCGCTGATGTTTCGATGAACTTGCGTGGGCCAGATGAAATCACCACCGCAGCTCGCGCTGCAGCTTGGGCTGAAATTGATCGCATAGAAGACCTGTTTAGCCTCTACAAAGAGTCCGATTTGACTCGGCTGAACCGTGATGGAGTGCTCCGCAATCCTGCGCCCGAGTTCGTTGAATTGCTTCGGCTATGTGACACGATCCACAACGCAACAGGCGGTCGGTTCGATCCCACCGTTCAACCCCTTTGGCTGGCTCATGCTCGCGGAGGCGACGTTGCCGCCGCGCGTGGCAAAACGGGGTGGCACAGGGTCGAAGTTGCAGATGATCTGGTTAGGATCGCTGACGGGCAATCCCTCACGCTGAACGGCATCGCGCAGGGCTATGCCACTGACCGTGTGACAAAGGTACTCAAAGACCACGGACTAACGCATGCGCTGATCAATATCGGGGAATACAACGCCCTCTCTGGCCCTTGGCAGCTCGGGCTTTCTGATCCAGCGTTTGGGCAACTCGGCCAATTCACGCTCACAGATCGTGCGACCGCGACCTCTAGCCCCGCAGCGATGAGGCTTCCCGATGGCACAGCCCATATCATTGATCCAACGGGGGCCAGCGACATTCCACAGTGGTCAACGGTTTCTGTGTGCGCACCCAGTGCAGCAATTGCCGATGGGCTATCGACGGCGCTTTGCCATGCAACGGCTGTCGAAATTCCCCTGATCGCAGCACGTCTCGACGTGCCCCTCACGATCCGCCTCATCGATCTGTCTGGAAACCTTCGCACCCTTTAAAACAGAAAGGCCCCCGTTTCCGGAGGCCAATCTTACCCAGAGGTAGTTGGGTCTTACTTTGCCGCGGCAACCGCGCGCTTGGTCATCACCTTGATCAGGTGAGCGCGATATTCTGCATCACCATGCAGGTCATTGATCAAGCCATCAGCCGACGCTGTCAGACCTTCGACCGCATCCGCAGAGAAGTTCGCAGACAGTGCAGCCTCGGCCTCAGCCCAGCGGAACACACCGTTTTCAGATGCGCCTGTCACAGCAACACGAACACCGTCCGCGTATTTGGCAACGAACACACCAACGAGGCTAAAGCGCGATGCGGGCTGAACGAACTTCTGGTAGTTCGCTTTTTCCGGCACCGGGAACTTCACCGCTGTGATGATTTCGCCTTCGTTCAGAGCTGTGGTGAACAGACCTTGGAAGTAGTCATCTGCAGCGATCTCGCGGTTGTTGGTGACGATAGTCGCACCCGAAGCAAGAGCCGCAGAGGGGTAGCACGCCGACGGGTCGTTGTTGGCCAACGAACCACCGATTGTACCACGGCTACGAACCGCTGGGTCACCGATGTTTGCTGCAAGAGCAGCAAGTGCTGGATAAGCCGATGCTTCAGCTGCGACGGTGGCATGAGTTGTCCCACCGCCAATGGTCAGGGTTCCGCCATCGGCGCAAACCCCTTTCATTTCGTCGATCGCCGAAAGGCTGACCAGCGTGGCGGGTGACGCCAAACGTTGCTTCAGTGTTGGGATGAGGGTCTGGCCCCCACCCAATGCCTGAGCCTCATCACCAGCAAGGGCGGCGACGGCTTCGGCCACGGTTTTGGGACGGGTTACGTCAAATGCATACATGATACGTCCTCCTCTTACTGGTTGATTGCTTTCCAGACGCGGTGAGGCGTCAGGGGCATGTCGATGTGCGGAACGTTCTTACCACCAGAGGCAAGAGCGTCGATGACGGCGTTCACAACTGCAGGCGGGGAACCGATGGCACCAGCCTCACCACAGCCTTTCACACCCAGCGGGTTGTGAGTGCACGGTGTGCAGCAGGAATGGTCTACGATGTAGAACGGCACGTCATCTGCGCGCGGCATTGCGTAGTCCATATAGGACGCCGATTGCAGCTGACCGTTTTCATCATAAACCGCCGCTTCGAGAAGGGCCTGACCGATACCTTGAGCGATACCGCCATGGACCTGACCTTCCACGATCATCGGGTTGACCACGTTGCCGAAGTCATCCGCCGCGGCGAACTTCTCGATCGTGACTTTGCCGGTTTCGGGATCAACTTCGACCTCACAGGCATAAGCGCCCGATGGGTAGGTAAAGTTGGCTGGATCGTAGAACGCGGTTTCTTCGAGACCTGGTTCGATATCTTCCAGCGGGTAGTTGTGCGGGACATAGGCTGCGAGGGTAACGTCACCCCATGCGCACTCTTTGTCCGTACCAGCCACGCTGAATTTACCGTCCTTCAGTTCGATGTCTGCCTCGGATGCTTCCAGAAGGTGTGCCGCGATCTTTTTCGCCTTGCGAATGACCTTTTCAGCAGCACGCACCATCGCAGAACCACACACAGCGAGCGAACGGGAACCATAGGTGCCCATACCGAACGGGATCTTGGACGAGTCACCGTGAACGATGTCCACTTGGCTTTCGTCGATACCGATCATCTCTGCGATAACCTGCGGGAAGGTGGTTTCGTGACCCTGACCGTGGCTATGCGCACCGACCATGACCGAAATCGAACCCGTTGCGTTCACACGAACTGTTGCCGCGTCATAGAGACCTGCGCGCGCACCCAACTGACCAACGAGGTTGGACGGCGCGATACCGCATGCCTCGATGTAGCAGTTCACGCCCAGACCGCGCCATTTGCCTTTGGCTTCGGACGCTTTGCGGCGAGCTTCGAACCCAGAGATATCCATGATCTCTTCCATACGGTCCATCGTCGCGATGTAGTCGCCAGTATCGTATTCCACAGCAACTGGAGTTGCATATGGGAACTGTGTGATGAAGTTCTGACGACGCAGAGCAATCGGATCAACGCCGAGTTCACGAGCCGCCTTATCGACCAGACGCTCCAGCTGGAACGTAGCTTCAGGACGACCAGCGCCGCGGTATGCGTCGACTGGAACGGTGTTGGTAAAGACTGCCTTAACGTTCACATAGATCAACGGGGTCTTGTAGTTACCCGCCATCAGTGTGCCATGAAGCCATGTCGGAACCGACGGTGCAAAGGTGGACAGATATGCGCCCATGTTTGCGTAGGTGTCCGTGCGGATCGCCATGAAGTTGTTGTCAGCATCCAGCGCCAGTTCGATCTTGGTCTTGTGGTCGCGACCATGAGCATCCGACATGAATGCTTCGGAACGGGTCGAGGTCCATTTCACCGGACGACGGATTTGACGCGATGCGAAGGTAACAAAAGCCTCTTCCGCATAATGGAAGATTTTTGTGCCGAAGCCACCGCCAACGTCAGGAGCAACAACACGCAGTTTGTGCTCTGGGATACCCAGAACAAACGCGCCCATCAAAAGACGAATAACGTGCGGGTTTTGCGAGGTCGTGTAGAGCGTCGATTCATCGTTCGCTTGGTTATAGTCACCAACAGCAACACGCGGCTCCATCGGGTTCGCGACCAAACGGTTGTTGATCAGCTCAAGCGTGGTGACGTGCGCCGCTTTTTCAAACGCTTCGTCAACTGCCGCTTTGTTTTCTTCAACAAAACCCCAGTCGTAGCAGAGGTTCGATGTCAGTTCGTCGTGAACTTTTGGCGCATCAGGAGCGAGCGCAGACACCATGTCCACAACAGCAGGAAGCTCTTCGATGTCGAGGCCGATTGCTTCGGCAGCGTCGCGCGCTTGCTCCTTGGTTTCAGCGACAATCGCTGCAATCGGATCGCCCACGTGACGGACCTTACCACGTGCCAGAACGGGGTGACCCGGTTCCTGCATCGGTTGGCCATGACGGTCAGTGACCAGCCAACCGCACGGAAGACCGCCGACGCCTTCGAAATCCGCACCTGTGAAGATACGAACAACGCCAGGCATGTTTTCAGCGTCAGAAGTGTCGATCGATTTGATGATGCCGTGTGCAACATCGGACCGCAGGAAATGCACGTATGTTTGGCCATGCAGGTTTATGTCGTCTGTGTACTGACCTTTACCGGTCAGAAATCTTACGTCTTCGCGCCGCTTTGGGCTGGCGCCGATACCATGATCTTTAGGCATTTATTCCTCCCTAGACTGTTGTCGACGCCGCTTATTCAGCAGCGATTGCGCTTACGTCCTGCCCGCTGGCTGCCATGATCGCCTTGACGATGTTATGGTAGCCTGTGCAGCGGCAGATATTGCCTTCAAGGTGATGACGAATCTCAGCCTCGGTGGGCTTCGGGTTCACCCTCAAAAGCGACGACGCAGCCATGATCATACCCGGAGTGCAGAAACCGCACTGTAGGCCGTGATGCTCTTGGAAGGATGCCTGCAGGGCCGACATTGTGCCGTCTGCGTTGCCCATACCTTCGATGGTGGTAACCGCCGCGCCGTCAGCTTCGAGCGCGAACATGGTGCAGGACTTCACCTGAAGCCCGTCAACATGCACGGTGCACGCACCACACTGCGAGGTATCGCAACCAACGTGGGTTCCTGTCAGTCGTTGTGCATCACGTAGAAAATCTACGAGTAGCGTCCGACCTTCAACTTCGCCGCTTACGGACTTGCCGTTCACGGTCATTGTGACTTTGGTCATGTTTCTCCTCCCTGAAACGATTGGGCTCAGCCGCCAAAAGTGCGTTTAAGCCAGCCTTTCTTCACTTCTGTCTCGGTCGCTCCTTCTTCGACGGCTCCGCTCTCCTCAGCGGGGCCTTCGACGACCGATTGGAATTTCGTAAAAAATTCGTCTGCCAATTTGCGGGCAACACCATCAATGATCCGACTGCCAAGCTGGGCAATCTTACCGCCGATCTTGGCCTCGACATCATAGGACAGCTCTGTGCCGCCTTCGACTTCGGCAAGACGCACCTTTGCGCCACCTTTGGCAAAGCCAGCGGGACCACCTTTGCCTTCACCACTAATGGTACAGCTTTCGCCTTCGACGATATCGGTCAACTGAACGGCGCCCTTAAAGGTCGCCTTCACTGGGCCGATTTTTTGGACAACTGTCGCCTCGAAACCTTCTTCAACTGATCCAGCCATTTCCTGACAGCCTGGGATGCAATCTTTCAGAACTTCGGGATTCAGCAATGCGGTCCAAACCTCATTTTTGGGTGCATTGATCACGCGGGAATCAGAAAGTTCCAAGGTTTCCTCCATCTTTATGCACCCAAGCTAAGCCGATGGGCGCTAACATTCATATAAGACTAAAGGGCTAGACCCTAACGTTCTGGGGCCAAAAAGGTCAGCCCGTAGTTTTCAAAAATCTGCTCAATCCGACCGTCGTCCAAAGCAGCGACAATGGCATCATCTACCGCGTAACTGAGAGGACGGTACGACATGTGAACCGCAACACCAACAGTCCATTTACCGACGGCGAAATTTGGTAAAGGCGGTGCGTATACTTCTGTCTCATCACTCGCCCAGTGTTCCAAACGCGCCAAAGGCCCCATGGCTGCGCGTACGTCACCTGAGTCAATCGCTTGAACAGCGTCACCCACGTCAGGAAAACGATGGATATTCGGAGCTGCAGCCATTCCCAACAAGTTGGTTAGGTAGAAATCAGCGATGGTGTCATTTTCCACCCCAACTGAGTCAAAGCGGAAATAGGGCGGCGTTGGCTGACTGTCCTCGTAAAACACTGGATCATATGCGATGCCGATCGTGTCAGCGTAGACCTGCCCCGTAAACGTCACCTGTTCGACCCGACACCCAAGATCACTGTTGTAAGGAATGTGCATCATCACGTTCGCAACTGCGCCGCCAACCACGGGACCTTTCCAGATCCAGTTGCGCAGATCAGCTTCGACGTTTTCGCCCGAGGTCACGTATTTAAAACGCGGTTCGACGCCCAGCGCTTCGGCAATCAGACGGGCGATCTCGACGTCTACACCACGATCTTCGGCGCCGTCTTTCCAGCTATAAGGAGGAAGGTCTTCGTAAACGGCGAACTCGATCCATCCACGCTCAACAATCGTGTCTAGATCTGCACCAACATAGTCGCGAGCCGTATTTTGAGGGCGTGCGCTCGGCGCGTAGTCCTCGCACCGAGCATTCGCAAAATTGGCCGACCCGATTGCGAATGCAATCGCTAGGATGGAACGCGCGAGAGCGGATCGGCTTTTAATCATCAGTGCGCCGCCGACAGACCAACGGTAAGGATTTCGCCTGCGTGTTTGTAGCTCTCAGGCGTATCGCTGATAGAACGCGCTGCTTCCCATGCGATGGACACAGCCACAGGTGCGCCGGACAGGGTTTCGATGCTCGACGCAATCTCATTGAGTTCGGTTTGAATAGCGGCAGCATCGCCGTCACCACCCGTGGACATCGACATGAGCAGGTCACGCAACTCCATCAAACGGGGCGCTTGATCTGTGACCATGACGTCATCAGGACGAGTTTCGATATAGGTGCGGATCGCCCAGCCCGCTTTCTGACCAAGGATTTCACCGAACGCAGGCATCTTTGTCGTACCGTTTTGGGTGTACCCGTGTTGGAAGCGCTCAACGAACCACTCATCGCCGTATTCTTCAGCTTCAAGGAAACGGAGGTCCGGAGCAAGACCACCAGAAATCACGCCGAGGCCGTGGCAACGTGCGCAGTTCTGGTTGTATCCCGACGAGCCGATCTCAACAGCCTTGAGCCATACTTCGTCACCCGCAGCTTCAGCGCGGTACGGGTTCTCACTCAACCATTCGTCACCCACATCTGGCAGAGCATCGGTATTAATTGGCTGGGGCGCCACGTCGCCATGAGCATGTGCCAGTGCCGCAACTGCGATGAAGCCGGCTGCGAAAATCGACGTCTTGCGTGACGTTTTCATGAGTGTTCCTCCTCGAACGCATGTTTGGCGATCTGATTGCCATGCTCTCGTCCCACTAATCTATGCGACCTTGGTTTAAGGGGAGCCACGACGATAGTCGTATTCGCCTCACTTCTCTGAGGCCCTAGGCTGCGGTGAGGGAGGATCGCTATGAAGACCGTAACGCGCACATTTTGCGGGCTTTTTGCGCTTTGCTTGGCAGCGCCTGTCGTTGCCGAAACCGTTGTGAATATTGCCTATCTGCGTCAAGAAATTGACAGGCCACCTGTTTTATCGAACCTCGATGCCGTCCCCGAAGACGAAGGAATCGCGGGTGCTTTTGTCGGGCTAGCGGACAACATCACCACGGGCAAATTCCTCGGCCAGACTTTCACGCTGGATATTCGCAGCGTTCCTGTGGGCGGTAATCTTGTGGCGACCGCTAATGAAATTCTGGTATCCACCGACCTCATTTTGATTGATGCGCCCAGCGCAGACATGACCCAAATCGCTGATCTGGAGGCGGCGCAAGACGCCTTGTTCTTTAACGTCTCGAACTACGATGACGCGCTTCGGGACGACGAATGCCGAGCAAACCTGCTGCACACGTTACCAAGTTACGCAATGCGGTCGGACGCTCTTATGCAACTCCTACAATCACGGCGGTGGACCGACCTCGTGATGGTGTCGGGCACCCATGAGCCAGACATCGCATTCGCAAACGCTTTGCGGCGGTCAGCAACTAAATTCGGCCTGCGTATCAGAGATGAAAAAGAATGGGTTTTCGACGCCAACATGCGCCGCGCCGCCAGCGCCGAAGTGCCTTTGTTCACCCAAGATTTTCCCAACCACGACGTAATGCTCGTCGCCGATGAAACGGGCGACTTCGCGCGGTATCTACCGTTCAATACCTGGGAACCCGTGCTTTTGGCCGGGTCCGAAGGTGCACAACCCGTCGCGTGGTCCCCTGTGATGGAGCAATGGGGCGGTGTTCAGCTTCAGAACAGGTTCGAAGAGTACGCAGGCCGCTCGATGCGTTCGGTCGACTACGCTGCTTTCGCCGCCATTCGCACCATCGGCGAAGCTGTCACGCGCACAGGATCAGATGATGCCTCCGTCTTGCGCGACTACATCTTATCGCCCGAATTTGAACTCGGCGCATTCAAAGGCCGTCCGCTTTCATTTCGGGATTGGAATGGCCAAATACGTCAGCCAATCCCTGTCGTCCATGCGCATGCGGTGATCGCGGTGCCCCCGATGGACGGCTTTTTACACCCAGTTAACGAGCTAGACACACTCGGGATTGATAAACCCGAGTCCCGATGCTCAGCGTTTACGGAGTAGTTCATGAGAAAGATTTTGATCCCCGCCTTATTGGCGGCAAGTCCTGCAATGTCTGGTGAGATTTGGGTCACCAATGAACACGACGACACCGTCAGCGTCATCGATACGGAAACCTACGAAGTCACACGCACGATCGAGGTAGGCGAACGCCCCCGCGGGATCACATTCTCCAAGGATTATTCGGTCGTTTATATCTGCGCATCTGACAGCGACACAGTTCAGGTTGTCGACCCGAATACAGGTGAAATCCTACACGATCTGCCCTCTGGCGAAGACCCCGAACAATTCGCGCTGCACCCCGACAATCGGCACCTTTACATCGCCAACGAAGACGATGCGATTGCCACCGTAGTCGATGTCGAGACCCGCAAAGTCATCGCCCAAATTGACGTAGGCATTGAACCAGAAGGTATGGCAATTTCACCTGACGGTTTGATTGCCATTACGACCTCTGAAACGACCAATATGGCGCATTGGATCAACACAGAAACGCACGAACTGTTCGCAAACACTTTGGTCGATAGCCGTCCTCGTCACGCCGAATTCACCCATGATGGAAGCCAGCTTTGGGTAAGCTCGGAAATCGGCGGCACCGTGACTGTGTTTAACGTGGCCGACCAATCGGAGATCGCGAAAATCAGGTTCGAGATCACAGGGGTTCACCCTGATAATATCCAACCTGTCGGATTTGAATTTACCGAAGACGGTGAAACGGTATTCGTAACCTTGGGTCCGTCTAACCATGTCGCGACGATCAACGCGAAGACGTTTGAAGTCGAAGACTACATCCTCGTGGGCCGCCGCGTTTGGCACATGGCATTCAACGACGACAACACAGAGCTTTACACCACCAACGGCGTCTCTGGGGACGTCACGGTGATTGATGTTGCAAGCCGCACACCGATCCGCACAATCAAAGTCGGTCGGTTCCCTTGGGGCGCAGCATTTCGACCGACTGAGTAAAGGACGACTAAGTGAGCGCTCTCCGCATCAGTGATCTGCACTACCGATACGGCTCGAAGGTGGCGCTAAATGGCGTCAGCTTTAGCATAGATGAGGGCCAGTTTTGTGCCCTCCTCGGACCTAACGGAGCAGGGAAATCCACGCTTTTTTCCCTGCTGACGGGACTATTGGCAGCTCGGCAAGGTGGAATCGCGATTGCAGGTCATGACATAAGAACCCAGCCGAGAGCCGCGCTCGCTCGGATGGGCGTAGTGTTTCAACAAACTACACTCGACCTTGATCTGACGGTCGCGCAGAACTTACGGTACTTTGCGGCGCTGCATGGGTTGTCGAGGCAAACGGCAGCAAAGCGTATTGATGAAGCCCTTGATCGTTTGGGCATGCGGGAACGTGCATCCGAGAAAGTCCGCGCCCTGAACGGCGGCCACAGACGGCGGACAGAGATCGCACGAGCGCTACTTCATCGACCTGCCGTTATGCTGCTGGACGAGCCAACAGTTGGTCTCGACGCTCCAGCCAGAGCCGCGATCACGAGCCACGTTCATGATCTCTGTGACGACACACAAATGACGGTTCTATGGGCGACACATTTAACCGACGAAGTCCGCCTCACCGACGAGTTGGTTATCCTTCATAAAGGCGAGGTTTTGGCATCCGACACGGCCCATCACGTCTCGGGCGACCGCCCCCTGCAGGCTGCCTTCCTCGAAATGGTTGGTGAGACGGCATGATCTACTTCACCGCCCTTATCGCCATTATTCAACGCGAGGCGCTCCGCTACATCGGTCAACGAGAGCGCTTTGTTGCGGCCTTGGTCCGTCCATTGGTCTGGCTTTTGGTCTTTGCAGCAGGATTCCGCGCGGCGCTCGGCCTTTCGATCACGCCGCCCTACCTGACCTACATCACCTACGAGATTTACATCATCCCCGGACTGTGCGGCATGATCCTGCTGTTCAACGGGATGCAGTCGTCACTATCGCTCGTCTACGATCGTGAAATGGGATCGATGAAGGTGCTTTTAACGGCTCCTCTGCCGCGGTGGTGGTTGCTGTTTTGCAAGCTGGTCGCAGGTGCGATCATCAGCATCCTACAGTGTTACACCTTCCTTCTTATCGCGGGAATCTACGGCATTCGGATGCCCGCGATCGGCTACGTGACCGCATTCCCCGCCCTATTGGTAGGTGGGTTGATGCTAGGAGCCTTAGGCCTCGCGCTCTCATCGTTCGTAAAGCAATTGGAGAACTTCGCGGGTGTGATGAACTTCGTGATCTTCCCGATGTTCTTTCTGTCCTCGGCTCTCTACCCACTCTGGAAAATGGCCGAGGCGGGCCGATTGTTGCACGACATTTGCGCTGTGAATCCCTTTACCCAAGCCGTCGAATTGGTCCGATTTGCCCTCTATGCGCAATTCAATTTGCCCGCTCTTGGGTGGAGCCTCCTTGCGACCGGTGCATTTCTCGCACTGGCAATCTGGGGATACGACCCTGCCCGAGGTATGATCCGCAAAAAGGGCTGACGCCGATCTACGACCATAGGAAGGGCGACTTTTCATAGGGTTTTCGCTAGTCTCAACGGATAGGGAGGACGACGCATATGTTTAAATTTGCTTTCATCATCGCAATTCTCGCGACACCCGTTTTGGCCGAAGAAGATGATCTATCGCTCTACGGAGACCTTAACCGAGAAGAGCTAACCATGGATCGTATCCTCGAGGATATGAGCCGCGGCGAGACTTCAATGACAGGCTGCGCTGCGGGGTATTTCATGACCAAAGGTGGCAACCATGACAGCGCCCGCCTTACTTTTGAGACCTGCGCTGATGCTGGCTACTCCGCCGCGATGTCTTGGATGGCCTACATGGAGGATAACGGGTTTGGTGGCGACGGCTACATCGACCCCGAGGCCGCAGCAGAATGGAACCGTCAAGCCGCCGAAGCGGGCGATCCAGTCGGCATGTTTAACCATGGCATCGATTTAATGCGCGGCTGGGGCGTCGAACAGGACAGCGAGGCAGGCAAAACATTTGTTGATCAAGCCGCATCGCAAGGCGTCGAAATTGCTCAGCGCTTACGTGGCGCAGACTATGATTTGAATGAAATTACACCTGACGCGGACAACTGGAAATTCTCACCGTTGTTCTAAACGACCACTGCAGGGCGGCCATCCAGCCGAACGATGCGGTCCGCCAATCGTTCAGCTTCGCGCTCTTCATGTGTGATCAGAAGTGTTGCGGGCTGATCATCGGCCCTGAGCTTTTCAAAGAGCGTCATCATTTCTTCGGCCAAGGACGGATCAAGCGACACGAAAGGCTCGTCCATCAGCAGGATATCAGGACGCAAGGCGAAGGCCCGAGCGAGTGATAGCCTTCGCTGCTGCCCGAGGCTGAGTTGATCGGGGAAAAGGTCAGCTTTGTCCGCCAATCCCACTCTAGCCAAATGATCCAAGGCATCGCGTTCGGAAATGCGTGTGGCGAGGCATAGGTTCTGCACCAAGGTTCGCCAGCGCAGTAAGGTCGGCTCTTGAAACACGACGGCGGGGACACCGCGCAATCGGACTTTTCCGTGATAGCCACACTCAAGCCCCGCGATGATCCGCAGCAACGTCGTCTTGCCGATCCCAGATGGCCCCGTCAGAGCAACGGTTTCACCTCGCGCCACCTCAAGAGCGAGTGCGCCGAGAATTGGCGTTCCCCTAATAGCGAAACCGTCCAATTCGACCGACAAAACGGCCGAGCCCGCCAAAGCGGGCTCTGTTGTTTTTCTGAGAGTGGACGCCACTTCTTAGTTCCGTGGCTGAAGGAATATGCCCGAAGGCATTTCAGTCATGTCACCCACCAACTCTGCACCACCAAGTTCAATCATAAGCGCCATCATCCGCGCCGCGGCTTCTTCATCAACTGATCCAGCAGCAGGAATACCCGCAATAAAGCCCGCCTTGAGAGCTTCGAACTGCTCATCCGACCTCGCGTTCATACGGTCCCGTAAACGATCCCATGCAGAGGAATCAGTCGCAAGCAACGCCTTGGCATCGGCAGACGCATCGGCCAGCGCGTAAACTAGATCAGGATTTTCGGCGAAAGTCTCACCGTGCAAAACATAGCCCAACAACGGTGTTTCAGGATCTAACCCCAAAGCCTCTGCGGCCGTCGAAACATCGATCAGACTGTGCATCCCGCCCGCTTCCATTTTCGCGGCCCAATGCCAGAAATTGATCGCACCTTGGGTTTCGCCAGACAGAGCCGTTTCGGCAATCAGAGGCGGAGCGCCAAAAACCTGTTCAGTCTGCGCAACGAGGTCCATGCCGTACTCTTGCTGTGCATAGGCACGCAGGATCAGCCAGCTTTTATCGAGAGGCCCACCAGCAATCCCGATTTTTGCACCGTTCAGGTCGGCCAAGGTCTGTGCTGGGCTATCGTCTTTCACCAACAGACCACCTACCGCTTTAGAATATGGAATAAAAACCAGATCAACGCCGGCTGCTTTTTGACGCGCAACCCAGAGCCAATCCGACACGATTACATCCGCTTCACCGCCTAAGAACGCGATCTGAGACGCGTTGCCACCGCCCATGCCCGTCACTTCAAGGTCAAAGCCGTGATCCGCATCGAATCCATAATGGGTGATCGTGTCCAGCTCCCAGTTCACTGTGCCCGATTCCATGACCGCAGCACGCAAAACTGGGGTTTCGGCAAAGGCCGAAGAGGCTGCAATCACGGCACAAACAGCCGCTGAACCCAGCGTCTTGAGTAAAGTCATTTATTCCTCCCTAGTTGAAGGAACACTATCAGCGCACAGCTTTGCGGAAATACGACCATAGGCGCAATTGCTGCAGTTGCATCTACGACCATAGCTACGACCATGGTGTAATTCCCCTTGGATTAAACGCTCCCAATACTTGCGGCGGGGAGGAAGTGCGGAGTCCATCCGTCCTTCTTAAGACCCTCGAATTCGAGAACGGGAGGAACAGATGAAGCGTTTCATCATGGCCGCGTCGGTCAGCCTTATGGCACTGGCATCAACGCAGGCAACCGCACAGGTCACCGAAGAAGAAGTGGCCAATGACCAAACCATTACAGATCAAATCGTGACCAACGGTATGGGTCGTAACCTTCAGCGTTACAGCCCGTTGGATCAGATCAACACTGACTCAGTTCAGAATCTTGTGCCTGCATGGGCGTTCTCGCTCGGCGGTGAAAAACAGCGTGGTCAGGAAACCCAGCCGCTTGTTTACGATGGCATTATGTATGTCACTGGTTCGTACTCGCGCCTCTACGCGATTGACGTCCACACTGGCGAAGAAATTTGGCAATACGACGCGCGTCTCCCCGAAGGTATTCTGCCTTGCTGTGACGTGATCAACCGTGGCGCTGCGATCTACGGCGACAAGATCTTCTTCGGTACTCTCGACGCTCGCCTGGTCGCATTGGACCTGAAAACTGGCGACGTTGTTTGGAACAAGAAAATTGCAGATTACCGCGCTGGCTATTCCTACACAGCCGCACCGCTCATCGTGAACGGCCTTATCATCACCGGCAACTCGGGCGGTGAATTCGGTATCGTTGGCGAAGTTCAAGCACGCGACACCGAAACAGGTGAACTCGTCTGGACCCGTCCGGTAATCGAAGGTCACATGGGCACCCTGAATGGCGAAGAATCGACCATGACTGGCACGCTCAACGCGACCTGGCCGGGAGACATGTGGAAGACTGGCGGCGGCGCAACGTGGCTCGGTGGTTCGTATGACATTGAAACCGATACGCTGGTCTTTGGTGCTGGTAACCCTGCGCCTTGGAACTCGCACCTCCGCAACGCTGGCACACCTGTCGAAGGTAATGCAGGCGACAACCTTTACGCAGCATCCCGCCTCGGCATCGATCCCGCAACTGGCGAGATCAAATGGCACTTCCAGACGACCCCGCGCGAAGGCTGGGACTTTGACGGTGTGAACGAAGTGGTTGCCTACACTGACCGCGACGGCAACGACCGCTTTGCAACTGCTGACCGTAACGGCTTCTTCTACGTTCTGAACCGCGAAGACGGTGCGTTCGTACATGCAACGCCGTTCGTGCGTGACATTTCATGGGCTTCCGGCATCGATGAAAACGGTCGTCCGATCTACAACGAAGACAACCGTCCTGGCGACCCGACTGCGGCATCTGATGGCGACAAAGGCGAAATGGTCTTTGCTGTTCCGTCGTTCCTCGGTGGTAAGAACTGGATGCCGATGGCATATTCTCAGCGTACCGGTAACTTCTACGTTCCGTCGAACGAATGGGGCATGGATATCTGGAACGAGCCTGTGACCTACCGCGAAGGCGCTGCCTACCTCGGCTCGGGCTTCACCATCAAACCACTGTTCGAAGACTACATCGGCTCGCTTAAAGCGATTGACCCAGATTCGGGCGATATCAAGTGGGAATACCGCAACGAAGCTCCGCTCTGGGGTGGTGTTATGACCACGGCTGGCGGTCTGGTGTTCTTCGGCACTCCTGAAGGCAAGTTCATCGCACTGAACGACGAAACTGGCGAAGAAGTTTGGTCCTTCCAGACTGGTTCGGGCATCGTTGGTCAGCCTGTCACTTGGGAAATGGACGGCGCGCAGTATGTGTCGGTCGTATCTGGCTGGGGTGGCGCTGTTCCGCTCTGGGGTGGCGAAGTTGCAAACCGTGTAAACTACCTGAACCAAGGTGGCATGGTTTGGACATTCAAACTCGCTGGCTCCTAATCTAGCCAATATGAACTTTTGGAACGCGCCTTCGGGCGCGTTTCTTTGTTTTTGACATAAGACCTTTGTGTCGTAGGAGGATGGCCGCTACCCTGTTAGCCTAGGGTTCCGATAACTCCGGACTCTGACCATGTATCCTTTACGCGCAATGCCCATGACAAACACTTTTGCAACCGCCCTGATCATCGACGACCACCCGCTCTTTTGCGATGCGTTGTCCATGACCCTGCGGACCGTCGCTGCTATTCAGCAGATTGATACGGCAGAGAATCTCGAAACTGGCCTTCGGAAAATAGCGAACGGCGCTACGCCTGACGTCATTGTCTTGGATCTGAATTTGCCGGACGTGAGCGGCCTCGACGGCCTCATCCGCCTGCGCACAGCCGTGCCTATAACCCCGATTGTCGTTGTGTCATCCATGGCGGACCACCGAATGATTGGGTCATGCATTCGTGCGGGTGCTACGGGGTTTGTCCCCAAACATAGCCAGCGCGATGTGTTCCGCATGGCATTCGACAAAATCGCACGTGGCGAACGCTATGTCCCCGAAGGTGTTCCGCTCGACACAGACCCGAACACACCTCTGACCGACCACGAAGAGGCCATTGCCCGCTTGTCTCGCCTGACACGCCAGCAGGCCCGCATTCTTCAGTTGATCTGCGAAGGAAAACTTAACAAACAGATCGCTTATGATCTGACAATTGCCGAAACTACGGTAAAAGCACACGTTACGGCGATCATGCGCAAACTGGGTGTCCAAAGTCGCACACAAGCGGTTTTGATGGCACAGGAGGCCAGCTTTGCATCTGTCTTGCACGACATGTCCTGACAGGCATACGATCCCTTCGACTCGCCACCCGCGTGGGTCGATTAGCCAAGGAGGGGGGCTATGGGAGGAAGCGGGAAGTCGTTGCTAAATGCAGCGACTCATCTGACAGGAATAGTGAAGTCGGCACAGGTACCTTGTGACGCTAAAGATCCTATTGCCGCACTCAGCGACGCATTGGGCGATGGTCCCTTTGCGCTAATCATTCTGTTTGCGAGCCCCTGTTCGGACTTTAAATCTGTCGTTGCCGAAGCAACGCAAGCGTTACCAACCGAGCATGTGATCGGGTGCACTACTGCGGGCGAGCTTGGTCGGGGTGGTTATGACGAAAAGACGATTGTAGCGATAGGTCTTCCCGCATCCCATTTCGCGGCTGCACCAATGTTGATCCCAGACCTTGAGGACCTCGATCAACAGGAAATCGTCGGACAAATGATCCGCACGCGGACCATCCTCACCTCGCAAGCACCAGAATGGCAGCATGAATTCGCATTCCTCGCCGTGGATGGTCTATCGGTCAAAGAGGACGAAGTCGTTTCTGCAATTTCAAGCGGACTAGGTCCTGTCCCTCTGTTTGGAGGCTCGGCGGGTGACGGCGACCGTTTTGGTGCCACGCTTGTGTCACTGGATGGTCAAGTCCATGCCCACGCGGCTGTTTTGTGTTTCGTCCGCACAATCTGCCCAGTCCATGTGTTTAGCCTCGATCATCTGAAACCAACCGAAATTCGCATGGTCGTGACAGAGGCCGACCCGAAACGCCGCATCGTCCGTAAGATCAACGCAGAGCCCGCCGCGCGCGAATATGCGCGGCTCCTCGGCAAAGACCCAGAACAATTGTCCGCCTTCACTTTTGCAGCCCACCCCGTGGTCGTGCGCTTTGGCGGCACGCACCATGTTCGCGCCATCCAGCGAGTTTTGGACAATGGGGACTTGGTGTTCTTCTCAGCCATCGACGAAGGGCTGGTCCTCGCGCTTGCCGAACCAGAGGACATGGCCACCCATTTGGAACGGGAACTCAATGCCATCGGAAAAGGCCGTAAACCTGATGCGATTTTTGCCTGCGACTGTATCTTGCGACGGGTAGAAGCGCAGGAAAAACAGGCGACAACGGCTTTGTCCCAGATTATGGCGAACAATCGCGTCGTAGGTTTTTCCACCTACGGCGAACAGATCAACAGTATGCATGTGAACCAAACGATGACAGGGGTGGCGATTTTCGCGCCGGATGGTGAATGACACCCAATTCGCTCACTCTGATCGACCTATCTGAACCTATTGAACGGCAGCGAGATAAGCTGCTGAAAATCTGTGATGCGCTGATGCAGCGTGTCGAACAGAACCACGACGACCGCAGCGCGGCATATACTCAGTTTCAAAGGGCGGTCCTTTTGGAAGAGCAGGTCCGCGAACGCACGCGCGACCTTGAACACGCGCTCGACCTTTTGAACGAATCCAACGCACGGCTCGCAACAGCGAACCTCGAAACCGAACGCGCCCGCTCTGACCTCGCGAACGCGATTGAAACGATCCAAGAGGGCTTTGGTCTTTTTGACTCGGACGGGACACTCATTATGTGCAACAGCCGTTTCGGCATGCACATGCCCGACATTCGCAGTCAGTTGCGCCCTGGGCTTAGCTTTAATGACTATGTCGGGATGGTGAGCCGTAGCCGATACCTCCACTTGCCCGACGGTTCATCCGCCGAGGCATGGGTGGCGCAACGTATGCAGCGTCACGGCGAAGAACATGTGATGTTCAACGTCCGCATGATCTGGGATCGCTGGGTTCAGGTGAGCGAACACCGCATGGCTGGTGGGCAGACCGTGGTCATGCAGACCGACATTTCCGACATCATTCGGATGGAACGGATGGAGCGTGGTCGCCTGATGGATGATCAGGCAAAATTGATCCGCGCAACGCTCGAACACATCAACCAAGGCGTCGGAATTTTTGACCACAATCAGCGGCTCGTGGGGTTTAACCAACGGCTTGCGCACCTCATGTCCATCCCCCTGACCCAAATTCGGATCGGACTGGATTTCGAGATCATTCTCAAACTCATCGAGAACGATATCACAATCGAAGGTGATGTGACGGGTGGTGGTTTGATGCGCTGGGTCACGCGGACCGACCGGCGCCCGCCGCTCAGGTTCGAATTTAAACGTGGCGAAACCCGGTGGTTTGACCTCTTCGCGGAAGAGATGCCCGACAAGGGCTTCGTGATTTCAATCACCGATATCACCGCTGAAAAAGATGCGGCGCGCGCGCTGTCGCTCGCCAATGAATCGCTCGAACAGCGCGTGACGGAACGCACCCTCGAACTCGAAGATGCACTGGCAGTAGCGGAACGGGCGATTGCATCACGCTCACGCTTTGTGGCGGCGGCATCGCATGACCTTCTGCAACCACTGTCCGCCGCAACGCTCTATTTGTCGTCAATCGGCGAGGAACTCACCGATCCACGCCACAGTGAAGTCGTGAGCAAAGCGCAGAATGCGCTGACCTCTGTCCAAGACATCATCGAAGCCCTCTTGGACATTTCCAAACTAGAATCAGGACGAGCTGCGGTCGATATTCACCAGATCGATCTGGGTGCACTACTTCGCCAGCTGAGAGACGAGTTCGAACCAATTGCTGCGAAAAAAGGACTACGGCTTAAGGTCCTGCCCTCTGATCTAAGGGTCAAATCAGATGCGACCTACATCCGACGCATTCTTCAAAACCTGATTTCCAACGCAGTTCGCTACACCAACGAAGGCACGGTTCTGGTCGGCACTCGCAGAACGCGTCGGTCGGTTAGGGTCGAAGTGTGGGATACGGGGCCGGGGATTCCAGCCTCTGAACACGAAACGATTTTCAAAGAATTCCACCGCCTCAACGCGCGATCCTCAGCATCCGAGGGCCTCGGCCTTGGCCTGGCCATCGTGGACCGCGCATGCGCATTGTTGCGACATCCGCTGACGGTCGAGTCGACCGAGGGCAAAGGCACTGCCTTTAAGGTCACAGTCCCGCTTGCTGACGACACAACACATATTCCGCCATCACGGCTCTCCGTGCCCGCTCAAACGGCATGGCGGCACGACGGGCTTGTCGTTTTGCTCGTCGAGAACGATTTGGACATGCGCCGCGCGTTAACGCTGCTGCTGGAAAAGTGGAACGTTGAAGTCCTCGACGTATCATCGGGCGAAGAAGCCGCCCGATTGATCACCGAAATCGACCTCGCGCCCGATGCGATGCTCATCGACTTCCAGCTGGATAATGGCGAATTGGGAACCGACGTGATCAAGCGGTTGCGCAGCCTTATAGGGCGCGTTCCAACACGCCTAATCACGGCAAATCGAAACATCGATGTGCAAGCACTAAGCGCGAATATCGGCGTCGAGGTTTTGAACAAACCAATCGATCCGATCTCACTTCACTTGTTTCTCGAAACGGCTGGGTCGAGGAATTAAGCGTCGTATCCGCGGTCAATCTCGCAGAATTTCACGACGGCCGTTTCAGAACCTGATGCTTTGTATTGGCAATGCAAAACATCATAGACGCGATGGCGTTTTTTCTGACGATCAATGGCCAAATAGGCTCGAAAACGCGGCGTTTCCAAATGGGTTTTGGGATGATCGGTGATATGTCGTTGCATGGCATTCTTCTCCTATCAGGATCAAGCCATACCATATTTTAGCGCGAAATGCGATCCATAGCCCATTGGGCAGCGTCCGAAACGGTCGGATCTGGGTCTGAACACAATGGCGAAACGGACGAAATATAGGCAGCATCCCCCGTATTTCCGATCGCATACAACACGTTACGCACAAATCTGTTTCGCCCAATGCGTTTGATTGGACTGCCTGAAAACTTTGCCCGAAACTGCGCGTCGTCCAGCAAAACCAGTTCGGCCAGATCAGGCGCGATCAAGTCCTCACGAGCTGCATATTTGACCTCCCGCGCCTCTACCGCGAATTTGTTCCATGGACAGGCGGCAAGACAATCATCGCAACCGTAAATCCGATTGCCGAGCCTTTCCCTAAGGTCGAGGTCAACCGGCCCACTGTGTTCGATGGTTAGATATGAAATGCACCGCCGCGCATCGAGTTGATACGGCGCGGGAAACGCATCAGTCGGGCAGGCCGTGAGGCACGCGGTGCATGACCCACAGTGGCTTTGCTCTGCAGCATCAGGCTCGAATTCAATCGTCGTAAAAATCGCACCGAGGAAGAACCAACTCCCCAGTTCGCGACCCAAGAGGTTCGTGTGTTTGCCTTGCCACCCAAGACCCGCCGCCTGACCGAGCGGCTTTTCCATCACGGGTGCTGTATCGACGAAAACTTTGATCTGTTCGTCAGGGTAGTGCGATAGCAACCAGCGACCGACGGCCTTTAGGCGTTTTTTGACGACGTCATGGTAGTCTCGGTTCTGGGCATAAACGCTAATCGCAGCCTTATCGGGCTGCCCCACGACCGTCATCGGGTCATGTGTCGGCGTATAGGCTTCGGCCAGCATGATGACCGACTTGGCCTCGGGCCAGAGCGCCGCTGGATTGCCACGCCAATTCATACGCTCGGCCATCCACGCCATTTGGCCATGACGCCCTTCGTCCACAAAAACCTGCAGACGTTCGGCAATTTCAGGAACCGCATCAGGCCGACACACACCCATTGCCGAAAAACCGGCATCAATGGCGTAGGCCTTTAGCTGGTCCTTAGAAATCAAGGTTTGCATACTGCGGTGACTGCGGGAAACCAGGGATGTTGTCCGCGAGGATCGATCGGAAAGCTGGGCGCGATTTGATCTTTGCGTACCAGTCTTTCACCACCTCAGAACGGTTCCAATCCACATCAGACACATAGTCGAGGCAGGACAGGTGCGACGCAGCCGCGAAATCGGCCAAGGACAATTCGTTCCCAGCCAACCAGCGGCGTTTTTCCAGCAACCATGTCATGTAGTCCAAATGATACTTGATCGCTTTGGCGCCCGCTTTGACGTTTGAGCTATCAGGATAACCCGTGCCCATCAGCTTGCGAAACACACGTTCGCCCATCAGCTTGGATGTGACTTCGTGATAAAATTTGTCATCGAACCACGACACGATACGGCGCACTTCGTATTTGCCGTCCGCGGTGCGCGGCATGAGCGCTGGTTCGGGAAATGTATCTTCGAGGTACTCGCAAATCGCCATGCTCTCGGTCAGCATTTTGTTGCCCATCTTCAAAACGGGCACCTTGCCTGCGGGGTTGCGGCGACGGAATTCAGGATCTTGCTCCCAATACCGTTCTTCAACCAGTTTAACCTCTACCTTCTTTTCACCAAGGCAGAGGCGCACTTTGCGGGAAAATGGGGACAGGGGAAAATGATACAGTACGTTCATCACTAGCTCCGAAAGGTATTGTTCTCTCCATGCCAGCCTCCCGCGAAAGGATCAAGGGAGGACCCCGAAGGAGTCAACGAACTAGCCAGAAGTCGCCGTGAAGCAGGCCGCTCGCCCATCGTTCAGAATTGTTGCAGCACCATCCGCGATGCTAGATGCGCGGTTGATCAACGCTCGATCTGGACGTGATGCACTTCGGGTCTTTGGCGACGGCAAAACCGCTGCCAAACGTGCCGCCTGTGTCGCAGTCAATTGGGACGCTTTAACACCAAAATAGTGCTGGGCTGCGGCACCCACACCGAAAACACCTTCGTCGAATTCAGCAATATTCAGATAGACTTCAAGGATGCGGTTTTTGGACCAAACCAGTTCGACCACGGGCGTCATAAGGGCCTCTAGGAGTTTTCGAAACCAACTCCGATCCTGCCAGAGATAGACGTTTTTTACGACCTGCTGAGAGATGGTGGAGCCCCCACGTGTGCCACCCTGCGCCATTGCGAGCTGAATAGCGGAAACATCCAACCCCCAATGCAAACAGAAATCCGCATCTTCAGCGGCAACAACACTACGAGCCATAACTGGCGCAATGTCCTCCATCGCGACCCATTCGAGATCAATCGATCCCAACCGCCAGCTTTCAGATTGCATATAGGGCGTAATCGGCGGGTTCACGATCGAGAACAGGACGATGACAAAAAGGCCAAAACCAAGAACAGCCCAAAGCGCCCGGAACGCCCAGCGCCTCACGCCTGAGCGTAAACGAGCCGCAAGTGATTGCGATTGGACGGACGATTTGCGACGCGTGGCTTTGGACATAGCCACAGGTATAGTTGGATGTCACCCAACTGCAAAGTCAGCTTTGCAGAGGGTTTTTCCACTACAACATCAACTGCCCGCAATGCAGGGATGGAGGCGGTATTTGCGATCTGTAGGTGGGACTGTCTCATGCTGCCCTCTCAATACTCATCAATCGAAACAATTAAGAATATGAGGGCAGAATTGGTCGATAATTTGAAACAACCTAAGGATATTTTGATCAACCCAGGGTAATTTCAGGGCAAAAAAATGGCGCGACCAGAAGACCGCGCCATTCTAGGGAACTTAGGCGGCTTTGACGTCGAGTTTGACCAAAGTTTGGTTCAACAAGATGTACGCAATTTCACCAAAGGTCACAGGACCAGTGAAACCACCAGTCTTTTTGCCTTCAAGGTCGCCGTAGAGGTAGTTCAGGATGCAGTTACAGGAATACTGACCAACACCTGCTTCACCGATGCTGTTTGCGAAAGCTGCCGCATAGTCTGGCTGCGGTGCAGCGAGCTTGTATTCCATACCAGCAACGATCGGCGCATAGAAATCGACGCGGCCATCCGCAACATCAACGGCTTGAACAGACACGTTAACCATCGAACCAGCGTAGTTCGCCACAAGCGGCAGACGCGTGTCGATCGCATTGTCAGTCAGATACTGCGCGAGGTTCACTTCAACGCCGTTCACTTTTGCAGTTCGCGCGGTGAAGCCTGTCTCGGAAAAGACGACCGACATCTCTTCGCCTTGGGTGAAGATGTTCACAATGTCGAAATCAACGGACGACCCAGCGGGCAGTTCAACATGCAACAGCACGGCGGCGTTCTCTAGCTTCGCACCTGTGCTGCCATCTACGACCACAGAGGCTTCGCTGCCAAGATTATCGAGATGCACGCCCGTCACCCAACCTACCAGCGGCTGATCAAAGAGGTCTGCGTCATTGGCACTATCAAGAGCAAAGCGAATGTGCGCATCGGTCATTGCGGGAACGAGGATGACCGTGAAACCACCAGCTTTGTAGCCCTTCGAGATGGTCGCAACTTCGTCAGGAGACACAACGCGAACAGTCGCATCAGTTGCGTCATCAATAGTGGTGCAGAACAGTTTATCCTGAACTACGGCACCGCCATTCTCAGTAACAAAGTATGCGGTCGAGCCACCGATCCACTTACCAGTCGGCAATTGAGCCATCAGATTGCTACTACCAGCTACGACCAAAACATCACCCGACTGGATACGTTCAGCGGCCTCGGCAACACTCAAGAGTTCGTTTTTCATAATTATAACCTTTGTTACCTTAGATGTTTGCCAAATCAGCCGCCAATTGCGGTTTGGTATCAGTGGTTTGCTGAAGTTCAGTCACAACGGCATCAATTGACGCAGGGTTGTTTTGAACTTCGAGGCGCATCCGCGTAAGCATGATGCGAGTGCCCAGCGATGCCTTTGAAAGGTCACTGTTGCTGGTTAGCAGAGCTTTTAGCTTTGCTGATGGAATAGTGGACATGCCGACCTTCTCCCTAGTTAAAGAACAAAAAAGAGGATCGTTCGTGAGTGCTCAGAACCCCTTTGGGATCTCAACGGCAGTTGTCTACCTCGTTTTATATATTAAAAAAATTTAATCTGTTGATAAAAAACGCCGGCAGTGTGCTGCCGGCGTTTTCTGCATGCTTATTTTGGCTGACTTACTCTGCGGGCATTGCCGCAACTTCGTTTGTCAGTGGCGCCTTGAGGTGAACGAGCATCTCTTTCGGGCAAACCTGAACAAAGTTCGCTTTCTCCGTCTCCCAGTGCTGAAGGATTTCAGCGGCCTTGCGGCTACCGGTTTCCTTAGCATGGCGCTCAACCAGATCTTTCAGTTGAGCTTCCCAGTGATCAACGGTGACTGGGCAGGTGACCAAGGTTTCCATGTTCATGAGAGGCTCATTCGCGCCTTCAGGATCATAGAGGTAGGCCATACCGCCAGTCATACCAGCACCGAAGTTCGGGCCGATCGAGCCGAGGATAACCGCAACACCACCAGTCATGTATTCACAACCGTTGGAACCACAGCCTTCGACAACCACTTTCGCACCAGAGTTACGGACAGCGAAACGCTCACCCGCGCGACCAGCTGCAAAGAGGTAGCCGTCAGTCGCACCATACAGAACGGTGTTGCCGATAATGGTGTTCTCAGATGCAACCAGCGGCGAGTTCATCGGCGGACGTACAACAATTGTCGCGCCCGATAGACCCTTACCGACATAGTCGTTCGCGTCACCAGAGACTTCGATCTTCAGACCAGGTGCGCCAAACGCGCCGAGAGACTGACCCGCAGAACCTTTGAGTTTCACCGTCAGGTGATCGGGCTGCAGCGAGTTGCGCATACCGAAGTTCTTAACGATGTGGCTCGACGTGCGCGTACCGATGGTTCGCAGGGTGTTTTGAACAGCGTATTCTAGCTGCATCTTCTCACCATCGCGCAGGAAGCGCTCAGCGTCCTTAACGATCTCGGCATCAAGTGTGTCTGGAACAACGTTACGCGGTTTGTTCAGGTCGTATTTGATCTTTTCCGCGCCATCGACCGTGATCAGCAGCGGGTTAAGGTCAAGATCGTCGAGGTGAGCAGAACCACGCGATACCTGTGTCAGCAGATCTGCACGGCCCATAACCTCGTTCAAGCTACGTGCACCGATCGACGCGAGGATTTCGCGAACTTCGGTTGCGTAGAAAGTGATCAGGTTCACGACCTTCTCTGCGGTGCCGGTGAATTTGGCGCGCAGTTCAGGGTTCTGGGTACAAACGCCAACTGGGCAGGTGTTCGACTGGCACTGACGCACCATGATACAGCCCATCGCGATCAGAGCAGCCGTACCGATACCGAACTCTTCGGCACCCATCATTGCTGCCATGACGATGTCACGACCTGTCCGCAGACCACCATCGGTCCGCAGAGTAACGCGGTCACGCAGGTTGTTCATCGCGAGCACTTGGTGCGCCTCAGTCAAACCCATTTCCCACGGCAGACCCGCGTATTTGATCGAGGTCGCAGGCGAAGCACCTGTACCACCGTTGTGACCTGAAATCAGGATGGTGTCGGCTTTTGCCTTCGCAACACCAGCCGCAATCGTACCAACGCCCGAGGACGCAACCAGTTTCACCGTAACCTTAACAGTCGGGTTGATCTGTTTGAGGTCGTAGATCAGCTGAGCGAGGTCTTCGATCGAGTAGATGTCGTGGTGCGGCGGCGGCGAAATCAGCGTCACGCCCTTGGTCGAGTGGCGCAGACGTGCGATCAGGTCGGTCACTTTCATGCCCGGCAGCTGACCACCTTCACCCGGTTTCGCACCCTGAGCGACTTTGATCTCAAGCTCTTCACAGTGGTTAAGGTATTCGGCTGTTACACCGAAACGACCCGAAGCTACCTGTTTGATCTTTGCCGACGGGTTGTCACCGTTGGGCTCAGGAACAAAGTGTGCTGGATCCTCACCACCCTCACCAGAGTCGGACTTCGCGCCAATGCGGTTCATCGCAACGTTCAGCAACTTGTGTGCCTCAGGCGACAGTGCGCCAAGCGACATACCAGGCGTTACGAAGCGTTTGCGGATCGACGTGATCGATTCAACTTCTTCAATCGGAACTGGCTTGCCCATCGGCTTGATCGCCAACAGGTCGCGCAGGTGGATCGGCGGGTTCGACTGCATAACCGTCGAATACTGTTTCCACAGCTCATAGGACGCGCGGTCACAGGCCGACTGCAACAGGTGCATAGTCGACGCTTCCCAAGCGTGCTTTTCGCCCGAACGACGCGATTTGTAGATACCACCGATCGGCAGCACGTTTGCGCCCGACTTCCAACCTTTCGCGTGCACTTCTTCCAGCTTGTGCTGGATACCGTGCAGACCAATGCCCGAAATGCGGCTGTGCATACCTGGGAAATATTCCGCAACCATTGCACGCGACAGACCAACGGCTTCAAAGTTCAGACCACCGCGATAGGATGCGAGAACCGAGATACCCATCTTTGACATGATCTTCAGAAGACCAGCGTCGACAGCAGCGCGGTAGTTTTCAACTGCGTCTGTCAGCGACAGATCGATCAAGCCACGTTCAATACGATCCGCAAGCGAGTCTTGTGCCAGATAAGCGTTCACGGTGGTCGCGCCACAGCCGATCAGAACTGCAAAGTAATGCGGGTCGATACATTCAGCCGAACGCACGTTGATCGATGTGAACGTCCGCAGACCTTTGCGGGTCAGCCACGAATGGACCGCCGACGTCGCGAGGATCATCGGCATCGGAACTTTGTTTTCGTTCTGATGTTCGTCGGTCAGAACGATGTGACCAGCGCCCGAACGCACCGCATCTTCTGCCTCGGAACGAACGCGAGCCAGGCCCTGACGCAGGGCTTCCTGATCCGATCCAGCTTCGAACGTACAATCAATGAACGCAACGCTATCGCCGAATTGTTCGACCATTTTGTCGAATTCAGCATTGCCAACAAACGGGCTTTCCAGAACCAGAATTTCGGTCTGCGAGCTGTCTTCGTCGAGAACGTTCTTGAGGTTGCCGAACCGCGTTTTGAGCGACATCACGCGTGTTTCACGCAGCGAGTCGATCGGCGGGTTGGTGACCTGAGAGAAATTCTGACGGAAGAAGTGCGACAGCGGACGGTACTGTTTCGACAGAACCGCAGACGGCGTATCGTCACCCATCGACGCGATGAGTTCTTTGCCGTCCTCGGCCATCGTTGCCAGAACCTGCTCAAGCTCTTCGAGTGAGTAGCCAGCAGCAACCTGACGTTTACGCAGTGCGTCGCCAGAGAACAGGGTCTTTTCTTCGACATTGCCCATCAGATCGGTCAGATCGACGACTTTCTCGATCCAGTCACCGAACGGCTGAGCGGACGCGAGTTTGTTCTTCATCTCGACGTCGTGGTAGAGCTTGCCCTCTTTCATATCGACAGCAATCAACTGACCCGGACCGAGCGCGCCTTTTTCAACAACGGTCGCCTCATCGGTCGGCACCATGCCAACTTCGGAGCCAGCGATCAGCTGGCCGTCGCCAGTAACAACATAGCGCAGCGGACGTAGGCCGTTCCGGTCGAGACCGCCGCAAACCCAACGACCATCAGTCATTGCGAGAGCAGCCGGACCATCCCAAGGCTCCATCACAGCGTTGCAGTAAGAATACATGTCCTGCCACGCCTGCGGCATGTCTTCGCCCTGCTTCGACCATGCTTCGGGAACGAGCATCGTCTTCGCCATCGGTGCGTTACGACCAGCACGAACGAGAACCTCAAACACAGTATCCAGAGCACCCGAGTCGGAGGTGCCAGCAGGGATAATCGGTTTGATGTCTTCAGCCATGTCACCAAAGGTCGAAGAAGCCATGCGAATCTCGTGGCTCTTCATCCAGTTGATGTTGCCTTTGATGGTGTTGATCTCACCGTTGTGCGCAAGCATGCGGAACGGCTGAGCCAAGCGCCACTCAGGGAAGGTGTTGGTCGAATAACGCTGGTGATAAATCGCGAAGGCCGATTCAAAACGTGCGTCCATCAGGTCTGGATAGAATTCCGCAACCTGCTCTGCCAGCATCATGCCTTTGTAGATGATCGAACGGCAGGACAGCGAACAGAAATACAGCGACGGGATCTGTGCCGCGAGAGCTGCTTTCTCGATCCGACGACGGATGATGTAGAGTTCGCGCTCGAACTGCTCTTCGTCGATGTCCTTTTCACAACGGATCAGGATCTGTTCGATCTCAGGGCGGGTCGCGTTCGCTTTCTCACCAAGGCAATCGGTTTTCACAGGAACGTGACGCCAACCGTAGATGTAGTGACCCATGCGGAGCACTTCGGACTCAACGATTGTACGGCAACGCTCTTGAGCGCCGAAATCGGTGCGCGGCAGGAACACCTGACCAACTGCGATCAGTTTGTTCATGTCTGGCTCGTGGCCAGTGCGACGGATTTGGTCGTAGAAGAAGGTCACAGGAATCTGAACGTGGATACCCGCGCCGTCACCCGTTTTGCCGTCAGCGTCGACAGCGCCACGGTGCCAAATCGCCTTGAGCGCGTTGATCCCGTTATCGACCACTTTGCGGGACGGTTTACCATCCAGCGCAACAACAAGCCCAACACCGCAGGACGAATGTTCGTCGTCGGTACGGTAGAGGCTGTTCTTCGACATCCACTCGCGCTTTGCCTCTTCGGCTGCGACCCAGTTTTCATCATAGATGGTCATGAGGCATCTCCTTGGAATTCAGGACATTGTCGGGCGCAACCGTCGCGCAACCGCAGTCATGATTAGTAATCAGGTTCATGAACGCACCGCCTTGGACAGCGTAGCGCCACAGTCATAGATCGGGGTCATGGACAGAAACCCGCCCTCGCCCGGAAAGATAAAGTCGACAGGGCGGTGATCTTGAGTGATCTTTTCGCCGCTGGCGGTCGTGAATGTGCGCACACCAGATAGGAACGTGCGCCATTCGGGATGGACGTATTCGTTGCCTTGAACAGTTTCGATGTCACCGTTGGAGCGTTCGATCTGCACCACAAAGCTGGTGACCAGAACATCAACACCATCGATAGTTTCGGTTTCGCCGGTCAGCTGGTCTTCACCAATGTATTGGGTCGCCCCATTTACATCGCCGTTCGTGAAAAACTCGAACGTGTCGCCGCCTGTTGCCAGCAACTCGGTCAAGGACGCAGGGTCGAGAGCCCCAGCCATCAGCCTAGTTGTCTCACCACGGGCAGGTGAAAAACTCTCGATCCATTGTGCTTCGGCGTCGATGATACCCAGATAGGTCATGCCTTCCTGATTGAAATCGACACGCCGCTGATAGCCTTCGGGATCGTTTGCACAGTGAAAGATGTGAGACACAGTGCAGCTACGTTTCTGCATGCTGACGTAAGCCTCACAGCCCTCGGGCAAAGCAACCTGCTGCGCACCCACGGCAGAGCCAGCGGCACAAACCGCTGTCAAAACCAGAGTGAGGGAGCGCAAACCGTTCATCGCAAGCCTTATTCCGCTGCTACCGTTGCCGATTGGTTCAGGTAGGACAGGATGGACTGAGCACAATCGCGGCCGTCACGGATCGCCCAAACAACGAGCGATGCACCGCGAACGATGTCGCCCGCTGCATAAACACCGTCTAGGCTTGTTTGGCCTGTGCCAAAGTCCGCTTTCACAGTGCCCCAACGGGTCACATCCAGACCATCAACGCCCCAGAGTTTCGGCAGGTCTTCGGGTTCAAAGCCCAGCGCTTTGATCACGAGGTCTGCGGGCTCAACATAATCCGCGCCTTCGATCACTTCAGGCATCTGGCGGCCAGACGCATCTGGTGCACCCAAGCGCATTTTCTGAACTTCAACGCCAGTAACCGCAGCATCGCCTTCGAACCCTTTAGGCGCAGCGAGCCAGACGAATTCGACGCCTTCTTCCTCTGCGTTCTGAGTTTCGCGCTGCGAACCCGGCATGTTTGCACGGTCACGACGATAGAGACACTTCACCGAGGTCGCGCCCTGACGGATCGCAGTGCGAACGCAGTCCATCGCGGTGTCACCGCCGCCGATGACGACAACCTTTTTGCCTTCAGCGTTCAATTCGCCCGAATCGTATTCAGGGACATCGTCGCCAAAGTTCTTGCGGTTCGACGCGGTGAGGTAATCGATAGCACGAACAATACCAGATGCGTCAGAGCCCGGAGCAACCAGATCGCGGGTTTTGTAAACACCTGTCGAAATGAGGATCGCGTCATGCTTTCCACGGATCGCATCAAAGGTCAGATCTTCGCCAACGTTACAGTTCATGACGAACTCAACACCTGCTTCTTCCAACTGAGCGATACGACGCATCACGACGTCTTTTTCGAGCTTAAAGCCCGGAATACCGTAGGTCAGCAGACCGCCAGCGCGGTCGTAACGGTCATACACTGTGACCTGAACGCCTTGGCGACGAAGAACGTCAGCCGCAGCGAGGCCAGCAGGTCCAGCGCCGATGATGCCAACAGATTCGCTACGCTCTGCGGCAGGAACAATCGGTTTAACCCAACCCTTTTCCCACGCAGTGTCAGTGATGTATTTCTCAACCGAACCAATGGTGACAGTGCCGTGACCAGACTGTTCAATAACGCAGTTACCTTCGCACAGACGGTCTTGCGGGCAAATGCGGCCACAGATTTCTGGGAAGGTGTTTGTCGCTTGGCTGATCTCATATGCTTCTTGCAGACGGCCAGAGGCAGTCATGCGGAGCCAATCAGGGATGTTGTTGTGCAGCGGGCAATGCGCCTGACAATAAGGCACACCACACTGGCTACAACGGCTCGCTTGCTCTTCTGCTTTCGCAGCAGCGAACTCGGAATAAATTTCGTTGAAGTCCTCACGACGAACTTCCGCGCCACGCTTTTCGGGCATGTCACGGCCAACCGTCACGAACTTTAGCATCTTTTCAGTAGCCACAGGCATCCCTCCGCAGTCTTCTCGGATTTGCTGATTAATTCCTCTCAAAAGAAAAGAAAAGTCAAAAGTGCTGACCTATTTTTCAATCATCGACCTCCGAACACTCTGAAAGTCAGACAATTGATCAAAATTTAGGTAACTTAAACTGACCTTTTAAAGTCACCCGAAATAGATCATGACAATCCTCGTAGACATCAAAATCGCTCAAGGTCGGAAATCATGAGTCTCTACTACCTGCTTTTAGTTGCTGTAATTCAAGGACTTACAGAATTTCTGCCCGTATCCTCCTCAGGCCACCTCGTTCTTCTTCCGCACCTTGTCGGAACCCAAGACCAAGGCCCTGCAATTGATGTAGCCGTTCATGTCGGCACTTTGGGTGCCGTGATACTTTTCTTTTGGAACGATGTGAAAAGTGCGATTTTGGGCGTTCCCCGTATGCTCACAGGGCGAATCGATACCGATGGTTCGAAACTGGCGTTCCTTTTGATGGTCGCCACGATCCCGGTCGTGATCATTGGCTTGATCCTCAAAGTGACGGGACTCGCCGATCAAATGCGGTCCATCACCGTGATTGGTTGGTCGATGCTGCTGTTT
>NZ_JALRGW010000014.1:0-230 GCF_023253315.1 Aestuarium sp. | reverse complement strand
CACTGATCCCAGGCACCTCGCGTTCTGGCATCACGATCACTGGGGCCCGCAAGATGGGCTACAACCGCAAAGACGGCGCTCGAATTTCTATGCTGATGTCGATCCCGACCATCATCGCGTCAGGTGTTCTTCTTGGTGCAGATGTGATCGGTCAGGCGGATTGGGAACTGCTGAAATTGGCAGGGACTGGTGCTGTATTTGCCTTTGGCGCCGCGATGCTTGCCCTATCG
>NZ_JALRGW010000149.1:0-703 GCF_023253315.1 Aestuarium sp. | reverse complement strand
ACAAACGCAACTGCAACGATGTCTGCTGGGACAGTTTTCAACACAACTATTGAAGGTGAAGCATACACATTCATTAATCCAACTGAAATTACTGCATCAAATATTGGTAACAGTGTTGTGTTCTCCAATCTTGTTCTTTATGAAGGAACGTTTGTCACTTCTAGATTTACTGTTGATACGCAAGACGTTGAGCAGAGATTCTTAATTAATGATAACAGAGCAGATACTCGTACACTTACCGTTAAGGTTCAGAACTCTGCATCTGACTCCACTACAACAACTTATACTCTTGCAACAGACATTGCACAGGTTACTGGTACAAGTCATGTTTACTTCCTACAAGAAGTTGAGATTGGTAAATTCGAAGTGTACTTTGGTGACGGTGTTCTTGGTAGTGCATTGTCAGATGACAACATTGTGATTCTTCAGTATGTTGTATCTAACAAAGAGGACGGCAACGGTGCTTCAGTGTTTACATCTGCTGGTGCAATTGATGGTGTCACAAACGTATCTGTTACAACAATTCAAAGTTCTATCGGTGGTTCAGAAGCAGAGTCAATTGAGTCTATCAAACTCAATGCACCTTTGGATTATGCTTCACAAGGTAGGGCTGTGACTAGTGAGGATTATAAGACTCTCGTAAGACAACTTTACTCAAACACACAAGCGGTATCAGTCTTTGGTGGAGAGACGGGTTCTTTTG
>NZ_JALRGW010000148.1:364-705 GCF_023253315.1 Aestuarium sp. | reverse complement strand
GTCGTAACAAGGTAGCCGTAGGGGAACCTGCGGCTGGATCACCTCCTTTCTAAGGATGTTTCTAGCAGAGGAACTTGTTCTTCTCGTGAAGCACTTAGCAAAAGATCAACAATCAAAGTTGGTCAAACTCCGAGCTAGGCCGTCCTCATATCTCTTCAGTGTTGATTACAGACCTACCGGTCTGTCTTGGGTCGGTAGCTCAGGTGGTTAGAGCGCACGCCTGATAAGCGTGAGGTCGGAGGTTCAAGTCCTCCTCGACCCACCATCCTTCCTTAGGGAAGTATAAGGGGCCTTAGCTCAGCTGGGAGAGCGCCTGATTTGCATTCAGGAGGTCAAGAGCG
>NZ_JALRGW010000148.1:0-352 GCF_023253315.1 Aestuarium sp. | reverse complement strand
CGGTTCGATCCCGTTAGGCTCCACCATTCCCCAATCGATTAGATCAGCAAGCACTTTATTGAGTGTTTGCTCGTCCAATCGGACATCGTCGACTTGTCGACGTTTTGACATCGTAAAGAGAGAAAACATCAGAACTACTGATGATCCATGTGAGGATCATCTGAGGTTTAGGCCTCAAAGTAGTTTTGTTTCCAAGTCAAGTACACTAACCGCTTTGATCTTCTACGGAGGATCAAAGAATAAAGTATGCTTTTGATCGAGATAGGACGCACAAAAGGACCTATCTCATAGAAAGAGCGTTGCTCTTTCTGGATCAAATCAAGCGCGAAAAGGGCGTTTGGTGGATGCCTTG
>NZ_JALRGW010000147.1:0-707 GCF_023253315.1 Aestuarium sp. | reverse complement strand
CAGTTCATCAGCCAGTAATTCTTGGCACCCCCCGTCATCGGGAGTGACGGAGGCTTTGCTGATTAAAACTTCTGCGAGCCGGAGGGCTTCGTTCATGGTTGGTGGTGTGGGGTTCAGTCGCGTAACAGGTCGTTCAGGCTGGTTTTTGCGCGAGTTTTGGCGTCAACACGCTTCACAATCACCGCACAGTAAAGACTGTATTTGCCGTCGTCAGATGGCAGGTTACCGCTGACGACTACAGAGCCAGCGGGAATGCGTCCATACGTGACTTCACCGGTGGCACGATCGTAAATCTTGGTGCTCTGACCGATGTAGACGCCCATGGAAATGACGGAGTTCTCTTCCACGATCACACCCTCAACGACCTCGGAGCGCGCACCGATGAAGCAGTTGTCTTCGATGATGGTGGGGTTGGCTTGCAGGGGCTCCAAAACGCCGCCGATACCAACGCCGCCTGACAGGTGAACATTGGCGCCAATTTGCGCGCAAGAGCCGACGGTGGCCCACGTGTCAACCATAGTGTTTTCGCCCACGAAGGCGCCGATGTTCACGTAAGAGGGCATTAACACGGCACCCTTAGAGATAAAGCTGCCGCGGCGCGCAACTGCGGGGGGTACGACACGGACGCCAGCCTGTGCCATAGCGGCTGCATCCAGCTTGGAGAACTTGGGTTGCACTTTGTCGTAAAACGCCAAGTCGCCAGCGTG
>NZ_JALRGW010000146.1:0-708 GCF_023253315.1 Aestuarium sp. | reverse complement strand
CACGCCCAACTAATGAAAGGTGCCCCATATAGGTCCTAAGACATCGTTCAGCAACAGTTTATCGTGATTCGTCGATTCCTGTACACACGAGCAGCTTTTGTGTTTTTGGCCCCAAATCGGCACTGGGGCAGCACGGGGTTTTATCGGAAGTTCCCGGCTCGAAAAGCCCTTCAAAGTCCGCTGGGAACCAGATGCACGGAAACCAAGATCAATATGGACCTACTGGACCGGCATTTCAAGTCCCGGGGTCATGCGGCCTCTATCTCGTTCTGCTTTGGTGGTCGGCGGTGGTACCCCCCAAATTCCGATCCACCTGTAATGCTTAATTTTTCATCGGCAAAGATATCAAGATGTCGGCATTTGAATGCCCGGGTGAGTGCTCTGCTACTGCTCAAGTAGTCCAGTCTTAATTTGGATGCTTGATCATCCAAAATGCTTCGCGGTATGCTCATTTGCTGCTTATTAGAGATTTCCCCTGGCGTTGCCGTGCAAAACACCGATAGAAATGGATTAAGCAATTGGTATATATTTTTGGCTTCGGCAAAATTCTTAAAGTTTCCTTCGGTAAAAATGCTTAACAGCGGCGGTGCTTGAACTCGAACTCGAACTAATACAATCCCAGATGGCACAGAAGCCAGCGCTGTGGGGTGAACTGCTGTATAAGAGGCGGTGCTTAATGTTGGCCCCATGCTGTCGCCCATGGGGTTG
>NZ_JALRGW010000145.1:0-721 GCF_023253315.1 Aestuarium sp. | reverse complement strand
ATCGCCGCGCACACGGAAGGTTCCGCGCGCAAAGTCCATGTCATTGCGCATGTACTGCATACGCACCAATTGCGCGATCAAATCGCGCTGACCAACGCTGTCGCCCTGACGCAGCAACATGATCATCTGGTGGTAGCTCTCGGGACTACCGATACCGTAAATGGCGGAGACAGTCGCCACGATCACCACATCGCGCCGCTCTAACAGACTCTTGGTGCATGACAAGCGCATCTGCTCGATGTGTTCGTTGATGGCAGAGTCTTTTTCAATGAACAGGTCACGCTGAGGCACATAGGCTTCAGGCTGGTAGTAGTCGTAGTAACTGACAAAGTATTCCACCGCATTGCGGGGGAAAAACTCGCGAAACTCCGAGTACAACTGGGCTGCCAGTGTCTTGTTGGGCGCGTAAACAATGGCTGGGCGCCCCATGCGTGCAATCACCTGGGCCATGGTGTAGGTCTTACCGGAGCCCGTCACCCCCAAAAGGGTTTGGTACATCTCTCCATCGTTCAAGCCTTCAATCAACCCCTGAATGGCAGTCGGTTGATCGCCCGCTGGCGGAAATGGTTGGAACAGCTCGAACGGGGAGCCTTCAAAGCGCACCCAGTCACCGGCTTGCTCACTTACCTGTTGTTGTGTGTCGTCAGTCATGCATGCTTTCGGTGACGCGACCGTTACAAGAGTGCAACGGGCGATTTAGAATCCTAGGTTTTTCCCTAAC
>NZ_JALRGW010000144.1:0-723 GCF_023253315.1 Aestuarium sp. | reverse complement strand
AGATTTCCAAGGGACATCCAGAAATCGGAGGGTGTACTGCAATTGCGGCACTTGAATGCCCGGGTGAGTGCTCTGCTACTGCTCAAGTAGTCCAGTCCAGCGGACCACGCAATGGAACCACGTGGAGAAGCACGGGGATTCAATGGAAAAATAAGTGGGAAATGCGATGGAGCCGCTATGACAGGAAAGTGGTTAAATTGAAGGTCCTGGGACTAAATTCGGGGTTCATTCAGAAAAAACGGCCCGGATTTTTGGGTTCAGCGTTTTAGTCGGTTTTCATAACCTTGCGCATAAATGGTCGCCCAGAGGCCAAAATGGGTCCCCAGGAGCCCACAAGGGCCCCAAAGAGCCACTCTGGGCACGTCAAAATGTTGATGGAATTTATGTTTGAATCCATTTAGGTCTTGGAGTCGATTTTGGGGGGTTCCCGTCTCGAACCACCCTCCATTAATAACAAAAATGGGCCTTTTTAGTTCCACTCTTTTTAGTCCATCCCTAAGCAGAAACGGCTTTTTGTCGAGCTCAAGAATTTCAGCACCACATTTATTCGAAACGATTAACAACCAAACACAAACGCCAAAACCCGCGCCCACAGACACAGATCGACATTTCCCCCCCCCAGGTCCATCGCCGAAATAGGGATCTAGCAATTTTTGACTCGTTTCAACTCCGCTTGAACTGAAAAGTGCGTACGGGGTCTATGGCTTCCGTTCCAGCCCGATC
>NZ_JALRGW010000143.1:0-727 GCF_023253315.1 Aestuarium sp. | reverse complement strand
AGGAATTAGTTGCCCAGTGCTATTAGATCTCACAAATATTTTATTTAAACCACTAGCATCTTTTCTATTACTTAGATCAGATTGAAGAATAATATCATATTCTTTTCCATCATTTGTGAATTTAGTAACACTTCTGGAGCCAAAAAAAGTTTCTATAGATCTTCCTATTGATTCAATTGATATTCCCAAATCAGCAGCTTTTTGGTTATTAATTTCAACTTTTAGCTCTGGTTTAGTTATTGAATAATCATCTTCAACACTATTTAGTCCTGGATTTTTTCTAGCCTCTGCTTTAACAATTTCTTTCCATTCACTCAATTTTTCATAAGAATTTCCAAGCAAAACAAATTGAATTGGTTTCTCTACTCCGCCACCTCTTATTGATTGGGGCATTACCGGAAATGCTAATATTCCAGGAATTTTACTTATTTCACCAAAAGCCGAACGCATAATTTCCTGACCTGATCTTTTTCTCTTAGCCCAATCCTCTAATAATACAATGATAAAACCAGAATTTAATTGTTTAGCACTACTTCCAAAACCAGGAACTCGTAATAACAATCTCCTGATTTCACCTTTACCAACTTTTGGTAAAAACATATTTTCTATTTCTTGTGCTTTTCCTGCAGTAAAATTAAATCCAGAACCATCAGCAGCTTTAATGATAACGAAAAAAACTCCTCTATCTTCACTTGGCATTAATTCTTTTTTTGAAATTTTAAATAAG
>NZ_JALRGW010000142.1:0-731 GCF_023253315.1 Aestuarium sp. | reverse complement strand
TACAGCCTTAGTAGTATTTCCAACAGCATCGAGTGCATCAGTAGTTTTTCTTACTTTTTTATCTAAATTTGACATTTCTGCTATTCCACCCGCATTATCAGTAACAGGTCCATAAGCATCTAAAGCTACCACCATTCCTGCTAGTGCAAGCATTGTAGTTACCGCAATCGCAATTCCGTATAAACCAGCTACAGAATTAGTTAGTAAAATTCCACCAACAATAATTAATGCTGGGATTGCAGTCGCCTCCATAGAAATAGCTAAACCTTGAATAACATTTGTTCCATGACCTGTTGTAGAAGATGAAGCTACAGATCTCACTGGACGATAATTAGTTCCAGTATAGTATTCTGTAATCCAAATTAATAATCCAGTTATTACTAAACCAACAACACCACAATAGTATAAATCCATACCATTAAAAGTTTTATTATTTACAGTGTACTCATTGCTAAAACCAATTACATAATCTGTTACTGGATAAAGGATAGCAAGTGAAGCAATAGCTGAAACCACAAAACCTTTATATAAAGCATTCATCACATTATTTGTGCTACCAAGTCGAACAAAAAATGTTCCAACAATTGAAGTTAGTATACAAGCACCACCAATTGTTAATGGATAAATCATCATGTTGATATCACCAACAAAGAAAATTGAGGATAATACCATAGTAGCAACAATAGTTACTGCATAAGTTTCAAACAAGTCAGCAGCCATTCCCGCGCAAT
>NZ_JALRGW010000141.1:0-732 GCF_023253315.1 Aestuarium sp. | reverse complement strand
GTTGATTTTGTTGGATGTGGATAATACGCTTTACACGTTGAAAGCACTTACACGTTCAAGTTTTTAGCGGATGTCACAGTCTTACATAGATAGATATTTTGTAGCAGGCACCAACGAGCAGTTGATGTTGTACAAACGTGCTGACTTAGAAAACAACGATGCTTGGTGGTACAGAGCAAAACTCAAAGGCAAAATTGGCTACATACGCAGAAGCACACGTGAAACTGAGCGTGTACTTGCTGAGCGATTTGCTGTTGAGGAATGGCACAATTTACTTGGCAAACAAAAGGCTGGATTAAAACTGACTGCTAAGTTGGTGCGAGACGTTGTGAAAGACTTTTTTGAGCAGGTGTCAGCCACAAAAACAGAACGACGAGCAAAATACCAACATCGATTGGAGGAACTGGACCAGAAGCATTGCCGTATGTAACCATCATGCCTCTTGGCATGATGCAGTCCAAAGACTGCATAAAAGTATCTTTACCAATCGAGTCATAAACCACGTTAACACCACGACCATTGGTAAGTTCACGGGTACGTTTTACAAAGTCCTCTTTGTTATACAAGATGGTGTGATCGCAACCATAAGATTTGGCTAATTTTGCTTTTTCTTCTGAACCGACTGTACCAATTACAGTCGCACCCAATAGCTTTAACCATTGCATGGCAATTAAGCCCACTCCACCAGCTGCCGCATGGAATAAAACCGTATCACCGGGCTTTACCTGATAG
>NZ_JALRGW010000140.1:0-732 GCF_023253315.1 Aestuarium sp. | reverse complement strand
AAGCGGCGCTGACGATCTTCACGCACCTCGTCTGGCAAAGCACCGTCCAGCGCATTGGCGCCTGCACCTTCGACAGGTGAATAGGCGAAGCAACCGGCTCGATCGATTTGCGCTTCGTCCACAAAATTCAGCAAATGCTCAAACTGCTCTTCTGTCTCGCCAGGGAAGCCAGCAATAAAGGTACTGCGGATCACCAACTCCGGACAGGCCTCACGCCACGCCTGAATGCGCTCTAGATTGCGCTCGCCACTGGCCGGGCGTTTCATGCGCTTGAGCACTTCTGGGTGGCTGTGCTGCAAGGGCACATCTAGATACGGCAGGATCAAACCCTCTTCCATCAACGGGATGACCTCATCCACGTGGGGATAGGGGTAGACGTAGTGCAGGCGCACCCAAGCGCCATAAGCCTTGGCCATCACACCCATCTCGCGCACCAAGTCCAACATGCGGGTCTTGACAGGCTTACCGTCCCAAAAACCGGTTCGGTATTTGACATCCACGCCATAAGCTGAAGTGTCTTGGCTGACGACCAAAATCTCTTTGACGCCTGCTTCCAGCAAGCGACGGGCTTCGCCCAGCACATCACCCACCGGTCGGCTGACCAAATCCCCGCGCAAAGAAGGGATGATGCAAAACGTGCAACGGTGGTTACAACCTTCACTGATCTTGAGATAGGCGAAATGTTTGGGTGTGAGTTTGACGCCTTGGGGGGGCACCAAATCCACAAACGGG
>NZ_JALRGW010000013.1:0-70792 GCF_023253315.1 Aestuarium sp. | reverse complement strand
GAGTCCGTGTGGGGGCACCACTTCTTTCCCTAATTTCCAATTATTCTGCGCCTGATACGTGGTCCGCTACCGTAATCCGTCAGAATGTAAACGTCGCTTCGCAGCCTTGGTCCGATCCAGATCGTGGCGAGGTGATCGAAAACTCTGCGGTGCTGCGTTCCGCAATGATGTGAACGATAGAGAGGCCGAGGCCGGTGCCGTCGCCTGCGCCGCCGCCGCGAATGAACCGTTGTGACAAGCGGGCAAGTTTTTCGGCATCCACGACGGGGCAATCGTTGGCAACGGTAAGTCGGTGATCTGCGTCGAGGGTGACGGAAATGTCGGTGCCTTCTGTCCGATAGCGCAGCGCGTTTTCGATCAGGTTCCGCACCACAATGCCCAGCGCATCAGGGTCGAGGTCGGTCAAAACCGCTGTGTCGGGCAGGCTGACCTGAATGGCCAAATCGGGCTCGGTCCGTTTGAAGTCATCCACGATCATGCCGATGACGAGGGCCGCATCCATGGGCCCTTCAACGCGGAGCTTTGCTCCTTCGGCGCGGGCCATTTGCATCAACTTTTCGGCGTAGCGGTTCAGGCGTTTAAGCGTGGTTTCAATCTCTTTGGCCCGTGCGACGGCGACGGTGTCTTTGCTTTCCGCCTGCAGACGTTGCGCTTGTGCAATCGCGCCCGCGACAGGGGTGCGCAATTCGTGGGCGGCATTGGCGGCAAAGTCGCGTTCAGCGGCAAAGCCTGCGTTCAAACGCTCCATCATGCGGTTCGTGCCGTCGACCATCGGTTTCAATTCACGCGGTAGATCGGCGATGTCGACGGGGGTGAGGTTTGCAGGGCCGCGCGTCTCGATCTCTTTGCGCAAGAGGCCAAGCGGGACGAGCCCGCGCCGAACGGCATAATATATAGCCACGAGCGTGAGCGGCACGACAATGAGGAGCGGCAGCACGAACGCCGTAATGGCAGTGTGTAGGATTTCTTCGCGCGCATCCAACGGACGGGCCACAGCAATCACAGCGCCGCGTCGTTCGGGGGCCACGTAGAACCGATAGCCGTTCCCATCCGAAAACCCCGTGCGGGTCGGAAAATCGATCGCCTTCGCACCCTCAGAGCGCAGGAGTAGGCCACTGCGGTCGCGGATAATCTGAAACTCCACGTCATCTGAATGATCCAGTCGCCCTAGATCGCGGGGGCGGTCGTCTTCGTGGTCGTCGAAATGTTCGTGCAAAACGATGGGCAGAATGCGGTCGGCTGCGGTGCGCAGGTCGCGGTCAAAGCCCTCGTTCACCTCGTGATACATTTGCTGGACGGTCACGATGGCCGCGCCGATCCACAAAACAGTGACCATGAGGCTGACCCAAAGGCCGATCCGCGCGACAAGGGACAGAGGACGTTTGATCATTATGGTTGCCCCAAACGGTAGCCTAGACCACGTTCGGTCAGGATCACCTCTTTGCCTATCTTTTTGCGCAGATGGCTGATGTGGACCTCAATGGTATTCGGCCCAACGCTGGTGTCGAAATTCGACAGAACCTCTTCGATCTGGCCCTTGCCGACAACTTGGTTCGGACGTTGGAGGATCGCCTCAAAAATCGCCCATTCGCGGTTGGTGAGCGCAACTTTTACGCCAGATTTCAGAACTGTCCGCCCCGCAATATCGATGTCCAGATCGCCATGGGTGATGAGTGGGTTCGGGTTGCCTGCATAGCGGCGCGACACAGATCCGATGCGGGCCGAGAGTTCGCTGAGGTCAAAGGGTTTGACCAGATAATCATCCGCACCAGACTGTAGTCCCGCGATGCGGTCAGAGACCTGATCCAAGGCGGTGATGATAATGACGGGCGTTGCATCGCCACGGGACCGCAGGGATTTCAGGAACGGAATGCCGCGCCCATCGGGCAGCAGCAAATCCAACAGGATCAGGTCGAACGGAAAGGCCATAACTGCCGACTGCGCCTCGTCCAAGGTCGTCACGCGATCCACGCTATGCCCATCGGCCATGATTTGATCAGCCACCGCAGGGCCGAGCACCAAATCATCCTCCACCAGCAAAACGCGCATGTCGCACTCCGTTCATTGTCTAGGGATTACACTCTCTTGTGAACCTGAAGACAAGCTGAAGACGGTTTTCAGAAACCTTCAGTTTCGCTTCAGGTTTGGTGGCGATAAGGCAATCGATAACTGGGCAAAGCGCCCACTCTGACGGAGAATACAGATGAAATTTTTGACCCCCGCTCTTGTCGCGACAACCGCCCTAGTTGCCCCGTCATTTGCCTCTGCAGCGCAGGTGACTTTGACCACACATATGCGCAACTACGGCGGCGAAGATGCCTACCTCGGTTATTACCTCACTGATGCGAGCGGCCAATATGTGCGTCACCTCTGGATCGCCTCGGGCAAATCGCGGTGGTGGGATCACCTGAGCGGTTGGTATGCCGGCACAGGTGGATCGAGCCGCGAAATCGCTGGTCTGTCGGGCGCAAGCCTCGGTTCTGGTCGGACACGCGAGATTACGGTCGATGTCGAGGACGCCTTGATCAACGCAGGCTATCAAATACGCGTCGATGTGGCCGTTGAGCATATGCCCAATAGCCCAGCTGAAATCATTGTGCCTCTGGATGACGCGAACAAAGGTCAAACCGTTGCAGGTCGCGGATACATCGCAACCTTCACCTTTGATATGTGAGGACACCGCATGTTCCGCGCTTTCCACCGTTGGGCAGGTGTCTCTGCCTCTCTCTTGCTGGTGATTGTGGCCCTGACGGGCGCGATCCTGTCGATCTTTCCTGTGTTCTCCGCTGACCGCACGGCGGTGCGGTTGAATGCAGGGGATTTGGTCGTCGCCGTCCAGCAAGCCATTCCAGGTGCGGAACAAATTGTCGTTGATGACTCCGGTATCATGTCCGCCGTGTCGTTCGGGGCGAACGGGTTAGAGCAAACCCTCATCGACCCAGCGACCGGCGCGGCTATGGGCGCAGTTCATAGCAGCCAACTAGAGCTTTGGTTCGAAAACCTGCACCGCGCGTTGTTTCTCTCGGACGCAGGCCATGTGGTTGTCCTGATCGTCACCCTTGCCATGGTGATCCTGTCGATCTCTGGTTACTTCCTCGCGGCCCGTCGCATGGGCGGCTGGCGCAAACTCTTTGCCCGTGATCGTGGCGAGGGTGCGGGCGGTCTGCACCTGAAAATCGCACGGATCGCGGGGATCGGTTTGCTGATCTCGTCGATCTCTGGCGTGTGGATGGGGGCCTCGACGCTCGGCCTGATCCCTGAAACCTCGCCCTATCCTGAGTGGCCCTCTGCGATCAGCACAGAGGCCGCGCTGCCCGCCGATCAACTGGCAGCCCTCACCGCGATAGACGGCGATACCATCCGTCAGATCACCATCCCCCGCGCAGGTATTCCAGGCCAAGCCTATATGGTCGAGACAGACGCAGGGGCGGGCTATGTCGATCCCGCAACGGGCGAGATGCTGACATGGGATCAACGCTCGCTCTGGTCCAAGGTCATGGACGTGATGCACCTACTGCACACAGGGCAGGGCGCGTCGATCCTTGGGTTGGTGCTGGGCCTCATGTCCCTTGCGGTTCCTGTTCTGACGGGTTCTGGCCTCTTGGTCTGGATCGCAGGGCGGAGCCGTGGTCCAAAGCTGCACAACACGGACGCAGCTCATGCCGATGTGGTTCTTTTGATCGGCTCTGAGACTGGCACAACTGGGCGGTTTGCACGTGCGGCGGCGCTCTGGCTGCAAGGGCAGGGGCAAACGACTCATATCGCCGATATGAACGACTTCGCGCCTGAAACATACGCAGCGGCCAAATCGATCATCCTTTGTGCTGCGACCTATGGCGAAGGGGACGCGCCCCATTCCGCATCCGATTTTTGTGAGACTATCGCGAACGCAAGACCATTATTGACGCCGATTTCCATCATTGGCTTTGGTGACACCTCCTATCCAGAGTTCTGCGGCTATGCCCGTAAAGTTGCCCAAACGCTGCGCGACCGTGGCTGGTCTGTGCCGTCGGATATTCACACCGTTGACCGTCAATCGGTTCAGGATTTCGCGGCTTGGGGTCGTGATTATGCGGCGGCATTCGGTCTGCCCGAACCCGACCTTGCCACCATGGTTGATCCGCAGCCAACAACCGATCTGACGCTGATCTCTAAACGCACCTACGGCGAAGAGGACCAAGCCCCGATGGCCGTCCTGCGCTTTGCCCTGCCGAAACGGTCTGTCCTTGATCGTTTGATGCGGCGTGGTTTTGCGGGGTTCGAGGCGGGCGATCTGTTGAACATCCTGCCCCAAGGCGACCCTAGCCCACGGTCCTATTCGCTGGCCTCTGCGTCCAAGGACGGCTTTGTCGAAATCTGTGTTCGCAAGGCACCGGGTGGTCTGTGCTCGGGGCAGCTTTACGCCCTTGAGGTGGGTGAGACGGTCCATGCCTATGTCTCGACCAACGCGGCCTTCCACGCGCCAAAAGGGGATGCGCCCTTGGTGCTGATCGGTGCGGGCGCCGGCGTCGGGGCTTTGGCGGGCTTTATTCGGGCGAACGCTGCCCACCGTCCTGTTCATATGTATTTCGGTGTCCGCAGTCGCCGTGGTGGCTATGCCTATGATGACGATTTTGCGGCATGGGAAACGGAAGGGCGGCTGTCCTCGCTGACCTTGGCGCTGTCGCGTGGCGCGAAACCCCGATACGTGCAGAACGCGGTCGCGGATGACGCTGTGCGCATTGCCGACCTGATCAATACGGGTGCGCAGATTTTGATCTGCGGCGGACGCGATATGGGTGACGGCGTCAAAGTGGCGCTCGACGATATCCTCACCCCTCTGGGACTCAGTGTTGATGCGCTCAAGGCCGAAGGACGATATGCTGCCGATGTGTTCTGATCGCTGTCACAACCTCTCGGGTGAAACGATGGGCACGGCCCGCTGGCATGCGCAATTCTGGCTGCCAGAGGGCGCGGACCCATCCCCCTTTCAATCAGCGTTCCAAAAGGCGGTGGACACCGTGGACGCGCAGATGTCCCTCTGGAAACCGCATAGCGACCTTTGCCGTCTGAACGCCGCACCTGTTGGGGAATGGGTGACTGTGCCCGCTGCGCTCTTTACGGTTCTGGATCAGGCGCTGACCATCGGGCGACTGTCGGGCGGCGCGTTCGATATTGCCGTCGGCCGCGCGGTCGACGCGTGGGGGTTCGGCCCCAAACCTGCCGATGCTGACCACTTGACCCAGATGATTGGCGACACACCGCATATCGCGGCCCATGACGCGGTCGAACTGGATGCAGAGGGCCTTCGGGTTCGCAAAAACCAGCCCGTACAACTGGACCTCAACGGCATTGCCAAAGGATACGGCACCGACTGCCTCATCGACACGGCCCGCCGTTTGGGCGTGACATCCATCTGCGCGGGGATCGACGGTGACCTGCGCGCCATCGGCACCAAACCTGACGGTGGGTTCTGGCCCATCGCTGTTGAAGCCCCCGACTACGACCGCCGCGCAATCCATTCCGTTGTCGAAGTAACCGACGTCGCCGTTGCCACCTCTGGCGACTATCGGCACTGGATTACGGTCGGGGACAAACGGCTGTCTCACACTATCAACCCTCGTCAGGGCATCCCCCTGATCGATGGTCCTGCCTCTGTCACCGTTTTGGATGAAACCTGCATGGCTGCAGATGCTTGGGCGACGGCGTTAATGGTGATGGGCAAAGAGGCGGGAACGCTCTTTGCGCGCGCCAACGGCATTAAGGCGATGTACCTTGAACGCGCCTGAGTCGGGCCGCGCGAGCCGAGGTCGGGTTCTCCCTCTAGTTTCTTGCACGAACGTGTAGGTTGATACCGCATTTGCGTGCGGCGCTACCTCATGCGCACGCATGGAGTGATCACGTTAAGGGTGTATATCAAAAGTGTTCCTACCTCTTAACTAGTCCTGCTCATGTTCGCATTTTACGTAATCCCCCTCGCGTTTGTTTCTGTTTTCCTTCCCAGTGACGCGAACATGAGCAGTAGTTTAGAGGTGTCGGACCCGTACACGATCAGCGCTTACACTGGCGTCGCGCAGGATCCCGATTTCCCCTCCGTTACGTTCGAATTCTGATCGGCGCTTGTCCCTTTGGTGTCTCTGCGGTCTACTGACCAAAAGACCGGAGCGTAGACATGGCCGACCTAGAAACACGTATTGCCCAAGGGCGTGGTGATGCACCCGCCGATATTGTCCTGCGTGGGGGCGAGGTTTTGTGCGTCGTCACAGGGGCACGGATTGCTGGAGATGTCGCGATTTGCGGCGATACCATCGTCGGGATCGGTGCGGATTACGAGGGCAAAGAGGTTATCGACGTGTCGGGCCTCACCTTGGTGCCGGGGTTCATTGATACACACCTCCATATCGAAAGCAGCCTCGTCACGCCGTTCGAATTCGACCGCTGTGTTGCGCCGCGTGGGGTGACAACCGCGATTTGTGATCCGCACGAGATCGCCAATGTCATCGGGCTTGCCGGTATCCGTTATTTCCAAGAGGCAAGCCAGCATACGGTGATGGACATCAAGGTGCAGCTTTCCTCCTGTGTGCCGTCCTCGCATATGGAGACCGCAGGCGCGACGCTTCTTGCCGGATGATATTGCGCAAGTCATGGGGCATCCGTCGAACATTGGGCTGGCGGAGTTCATGAACTACCCCGGCGTGATTTACCGCGACCCTGACTGCATGGACAAAATCCGCCTGTTTGAGGGCGGCCATATCGACGGCCATTGCCCGCAACTGTCGGGCAAGGACCTTAACGCCTATGTCGCTGCAGGTATCCGCACCGAACACGAGGCTACCACTGCTGAAGAAGCCATTGAAAAGCTGCAAAAAGGTATGCGCGTGCTGATCCGCGAAGGGTCGGTGTCCAAGGATATGATCGCGCTGCAACCTGTTCTGACCGATATCACTTCGGCTTATATGTGCCTCTGCACGGATGACCGAAACCCTTTGGACATCGATGAATACGGGCATCTCGACTACATGATCCGTAGTCTGATCGCACGGGGTAGCCCGACCACTGCTGTTTACCGCGCGGCGTCTTTGTCTGCGGCTGAGGCCTTTGGCCTCAAGGACCGTGGTCAGATCGCACCGGGGAAACGGGCGGATATCGTTGCGATTGGCGATCTCTCAGCTTGCGATGCGCAATTGGTGCTTTGTGGTGGCAAGGTCTTGAACGACGCTGCCTTTGCCGCACGGGATATCATCCCGCCCGTCGGCCGCAATTCGGTCAAGGCCCCGACCGTCACGCCCGATCATTTCCGTCACGGTGGCAACAACCCCGAGACGCCTGTCATTGGTATCCTTGAGGGAAAGATCATCACCGAATGCCTGCACGAGGACATTCCCAGCACCGATGGCGACAAACGCCCAGACATCACCCGCGATCTGATCCGCATCGCGGTGATCGAACGGCATGGGGTCAACGGCAACTCCGCGACAGGCTTTGTCAAAGGGTTCGGGCTGCAATCGGGCGCGATTGCCTCGACCGTTTGTCACGACCACCACAACATTGCGGTCGTTGGCGCGGATTACGACGACATGGCGCTGGCCGCGAACCGCTTGGGCCAGATCGAAGGTGGTTTCGTGGTGGTTCAGGATGGCAAAATCCTTGCCGAGCTTGCGCTACCTGTTGCGGGTCTCATGAGCCTTCTTTCGTTCGAAGAGGTCCGCGATCAGCTGATCCCTCTGCGGGCCGCTGCGCATTCACTGGGCGTCACGCTCGAAGAGCCGTTCTTGCAACTGGCCTTCCTCGCCCTGCCTGTGATCCCCGCATTGAAAATCACCGACCGCGGTATGGTCGATGTTCATAAGTTCGAACTGATTTCCTAACTGCCTATTTTTTCACCGAAACGCCCCGAAACGGGCAATTGGTGGGCTGTATGCCTATGGATTAAGCGCCCCGCACGGCGTCGTCTTTTCCCTGTCGCGGGCCTCTGTCTAGCTACCCGAGCAAGTGGGGAACGGGATGCTGGACGCAACACATCAGGTCAAATTGCAACGCGCCAAAGGGCGGGTGGTGGCTGGGTTTTCTGACCCCGACAATCGTCTGCGCGATCTGCATCAGTCTGGTAGCCTGAAGGCGCTTCTGCCACGCAATCATGCGCCTGTTCCCGATGTTGTCTTGGTTAATACGGCCGGCGGTTTGACGGGCGGGGATGACTACCGCATCGACATTCACGCCCATGACGGTGCCTCTGCCACGGTCGCCACGCAAACGGCAGAGCGGGTTTATAAAGCCTCCCAAGGGGTGGCGCGGATGGATGTCCACCTGACGGCCAAAGGCGGCGCGACGGTCCATTGGATGCCGCAGGAAACCATCCTCTTTGACCAAAGCGCGATTGCCCGCACGATCACCGCTGACCTTGATGCGGATAGTCGTTTGTTGATCGTCGAACCCGTGATCTTTGGCCGCAAGGCGATGGGCGAAACGCTAAAAACCGTGTCCTTTAGCGACCAGTGGCGCATCCGCGTTGATGGTCGTTTGATCCACGCCGAGGCGACGCGTATCACAGGCGATTTCACACAGTATCAGGGGATCGGCTGCCTCAACGGTGCCCGCGCCACGGCGACCATCCTCTATGTTGGCCCCGATGCGGTGGACCGTCTGGATGAGGCCCGCGCACTGGGCGTTCCCGCCACGGCGTGGGGTGGGAAACTCGTCGTGCGGTTGATGCATGACGACGCCCGCGCCCTGCGCCGCCAACTGACCGAATTTCTACGCAATTTCCGCGGCTGCGATCTGCCCCGCGTTTGGACAATGTAAGGAGGCACGATGAACCTCACCCCTCGTGAAAAAGATAAACTGCTGGTCGCAATGGCCGCCATCGTTGCGCGCAAGCGGCTGGAGCGTGGCGTCAAACTGAACCACCCCGAGGCTATCGCCCTGATCACCGATTTCGTGGTTGAGGGCGCACGGGATGGTCGTTCGGTCGCGGATCTGATGGAGGCGGGCGCTCATGTCGTCACCCGCGAGATGTGCATGGATGGCATCGCAGAGATGATCCACGACGTTCAGGTCGAAGCGACCTTCCCCGACGGGACCAAGCTCGTCACCGTTCACCACCCCATTCGATAAGAGGCGCCCATGATCCCCGGAGAAATCATGCCCAAAGCGGGCGATATCGAACTGAACGCAGGTGCCCCTGTGACGACGCTATTGGTTGCGAACACGGGTGACCGTCCTGTGCAGGTTGGCAGCCATTACCACTTTGCCGAAACCAATCCCGCGCTGTCCTTTGACCGAGAGGCCGCACGTGGTCTGCGTCTCGACATCGCTGCAGGCACCGCCGTGCGGTTTGAACCGGGGCAAGAACGCGAAGTATCCTTGATCCCCTTGTCGGGCGACCGTCGGGTTTTTGGCTTTAACCAACACGTGATGGGAGACCTCTGATGCCCGCTAAAATCTCTCGTGCGACCTATGCTGATATGTTTGGCCCCACCGTCGGGGACCGCGTGCGGCTTGCCGATACGGACCTGATTATTGAGGTCGAACACGATCACACCATCTATGGCGAAGAGGTCAAATTCGGCGGCGGTAAGGTGATCCGCGATGGGATGGGCCAATCCCAGCGCACCCGCGATCAGGGTGCCGTTGACACCGTCATTACCAACGCGCTGATCGTGGACCATTCGGGGATTTATAAAGCTGACGTTGGCCTGAAAAACGGACGTATTCATGCGATCGGTAAGGCGGGCAACCCTGACACGCAGCCTGGCGTGAATATCATCATCGGTCCCGCGACCGAAGCCATTGCGGGCGAGGGGCGTATCCTCACCGCTGGCGGGATCGACAGCCACATCCACTTTATCGCGCCGCAACAGTTCGACGATGCGCTGCATTCGGGCGTCACGACGATGATCGGCGGTGGCTCTGGTCCTGCGCATGGCACGCTGGCGACGACTTGCACGGGCACATGGCACATCGGCCAGATGATGCGGAGCTTTGACGGCTTGGCGATGAACACGGGCATTGCGGGCAAAGGCAACGCCTCGCTCCCTGATCCGCTGCGCGAAATGGTGCGGGCAGGTGCGTCCTGCCTCAAATTGCACGAGGATTGGGGCACCACACCTGCCGCTATCGACTGCTGCCTGAGTGTCGCGGACGAGATGGACGTTCAGGTGATGATCCACACCGATACGCTGAATGAATCTGGCTTTGTCGAAAACACCGTTGCCGCGATGAAGGGTCGGACGATCCACGCCTTCCACACCGAGGGCGCAGGTGGAGGGCACGCCCCTGACATCATCCGCGTATGTGGGGAACCGAACGTGATCCCGTCCTCCACCAACCCGACGCGGCCCTATACGGTCAACACGCTCGAAGAGCACCTCGACATGCTGATGGTTTGTCACCACCTCGACCAATCGATCCCAGAGGACGTTGCCTTTGCCGAAAGCCGTATCCGTAAGGAAACCATCGCGGCAGAGGATATCCTCCACGACATGGGCGCGTTTTCGATCATCGCGTCCGACAGTCAGGCGATGGGGCGTGTGGGCGAGGTTCTCATCCGCACATGGCAGACCGCCGATAAAATGCGCAAACAGCGCGGACGCTTGAGCGAAGAAACAGGCGACAACGACAACACCCGCGTCAAACGTTACATTGCGAAATACACGATCAACCCCGCGATTGCCCACGGCATGTCACGTCACATCGGCAGCATTGAGGTCGGAAAACGCGCTGACCTCGTGCTCTGGAGCCCTGCGTTCTTTGGCGTGAAGCCAGAGATGGTTCTACTGGGCGGCACCATCGCGGTCGCGCAAATGGGCGACCCGAATGCGTCGATCCCGACACCGCAGCCCGTTTATACCCGCCCGATGTTCGGCAGCTTTGGTGGCGGTTTGACCGCTGGGAGCGTGACCTTTGTGTCCAAAGCCGCGTTTGAGGCAGGCGTGGGCGATGGCCTCGGCAAAGAGGTGATCGCGGTCGAGAATTGCCGCAACATTGGCAAGGCCGACATGGTCCACAACGCGCTGATGCCCAAGGTCGAGGTTGATCCTGAGACGTATGAGGTCCGCGCGAACGGCGAGCTTCTCACCTGTGAACCCGCAAGCGAACTGCCGATGGCGCAGCGCTATTTCTTGTTCTGAGGTGTCCATGCTGACCGAACTCACCCTAACCGCCCGTGAGGTCCGCCGCGGCCCGAACCCGCCCGCGGTGCTGAGCATCACGCTGACCTACGAGGATCGGTTCTTGCGCCGCAAACGGCTGATCACGGATCAGGGGCAGGCGGTTCTGTTAGACTTGGCAGAGACGACCTCGCTCGATCATGGGGACATGCTGATGCTCGAAGATGGGCGCGGGGTGGCGATTTTCGCAGCACCCGAAGCGCTGATCGAAGTGACGGGCAACGACCTCACCCGCATCGCGTGGCACATCGGCAACCGTCATACGCCCTGTCAGATCGCAGAGGGTCGCCTGTTGATCCGCGAGGATCACGTGATGGCAGATATGCTCATGCGCCTTGGGGCCAACGTCCGCCGCGTCACTGAACCCTTCACCCCCGAAGGCGGCGCCTATGGTCACGGGAGGACGCATGGCCACGCCCACTGACCTATTGACCCTATCGCAATGGTTCGGCGCGAATTTCCCCACGGGGGCGTTCGCCTATTCGCACGGGCTTGAGGCGATGGTCGAAGCGGGCAAGGTCATTGACGCTACCAGCTTTGCCGAGTGGTTGACCGATGTGATGGAGCGTGGCGCGGGCCGTCAGGATGCGATGTTGTTGTCACTGGCCTATCGGGGTGACGCCGTCGAAATCGCGGAACTGGCGCTGGCATTGGGCGCATCGCGGGAGAGACATCTGGAGACAACAGCGCAAGGGCGGGCGTTCTCCAATGTCGTCTCGGACATCTGGGGCGGCACGGCGACCGACTGGCCCTTGCCGGTTGTTGCGGGGGCATCCGCGCAACAGGCGGGGCTGCCATTGGCGGAAACCCTTACCTTTTATCTTCAATCGTTTGCGGGCAACCTCTGCACCATCGCGGCGCGATGCGTGCCCATCGGCCAGTCCGACGCCCAACGGGTGCTGCGGGACATGGCGCCCTTGATCGAACGGCTGTCCGCTTTGGCGCTGACTGCCGAAGAAAACGATCTGGGGTCTGCCACGATGGCCGCTGACCTTGCCACGATCCGGCATGAAACCCAGCGAACAAGGATCTATCGCACATGACCGACCCTATCATCAAAGGCCGCGAGATCGTTGCCGAGCTGAACCCGAACATGGAAGAGGCGCTGGACCGCCGCTATGGCGAGCTGCTGCCCGGCGTGGGCGAGATTTTCGTCCGCCAGTTCGGTGCGTTCTACGGGCGCGACGGTCTGCCGATGCGCGACCGTTACATCGCTACCATCGCTGCCTGCACGGCGCTGGGCGGGCAGACAAAACCGCAGTTGAAAGTGAACATCGCAGGCGCGCGCAAGGCGGGCCTCAGCCGTGAAGAGATTGCCGAAACGATCCTGCACACCGCGCTCTATGGCGGGATGCCTGCGGCGGTGAATGCGCTGAACGCGGCGTTGGAAGTATTCGAAGAAGAAGGGAAATCGGAATGACCTCTCCTCATGGCCCATTGCGCGTTGGTATCGGCGGACCTGTTGGCGCTGGAAAAACCACTCTGACCAAGGAGTTGTGCAAACAGCTGGCAAACCGCTGTTCGATGGCGGTGATCACCAATGACATCTACACCCGCGAGGACGCAGAGGCGCTGATGCGGGCGCAGGTTCTCCCTCTCGACCGTATTCGCGGGGTCGAGACGGGCGGTTGTCCGCACACTGCGATCCGCGAGGATGCCTCGATCAACCTCGCTGCTGTGGCTGAACTGAACGAGGCCTTCCCTGACCTCGACCTAATCCTGATCGAAAGCGGCGGCGATAACCTCTCTGCCACGTTCAGTCCTGAGCTTGCCGATCTGACGATCTATGTCATCGATACGGCGGCGGGTGACGACATTCCGCGCAAAGGTGGACCTGCGCTGACGAAATCGGACCTCCTCGTGATCAACAAACGCGACCTTGCGCCCTATGTGGGGGCCGATACGGACCGTATGAACCGCGACGCGACCGAGCATCGGAAGGGTAAACCGTTCCTTTTTGCCGAATTGCGCAACGGGATCGGACCGAAAGAAATCGCAGAGTTCATCATCCGCGAGGGTGGGATCACTTTGCGGGATGCGGCGGCCTAGCCCATTGATCCCAAAGACGGCTCAGGCTATCGACGGGGCATGACGCCAGACGATATCATCCCGCTCTTCACCCGTGCCGATGGCAGCTTTCTCTGCGCCCGTTGGGGGCGCCCGATCGTGCCTGTCATTTTCGGCGTCGAAGAAGAAACCCTCTCTGTCCTGAAAGGCGCGATTGAGGTCGTTGTCGCGATGTCCGGTCACAAAATGGCCGAGACAGATCCAGAATTGGGCGCGAACCTGATGATCTTTTTCTGCCGTGAGTGGGCGGAAATTTCGGGCGTGCCCAACCTTGAAAAGTTGGTCGATGGGCTGGACGGAATTGTTGAGCGCCTAGAGGCGTCGAACGCCAACCAGTTCCGCACGTTCAAGTTCGACGCTACGGGCGCGATTTCGGCCTGCGTGGTGTTCATCCGTATGGACGCACAGATGGCGAAACTACCCGCCGAGGATATCGCGCTGGCGCAGGCCGCGCAGATGCTGCTGACATGGGGTGACGGGGCCTTTGCCACGAAATCGCCGCTGGCGCTGGCGAATGGCGTGACCGTTTTGCGCCCTGACATCGCTGCGGTGATCGCTGCCGCCTATCATCCGGTCTTGCCTGCCTGCGACCGTGATCCCAGCCACGCCTACCGCCTTGCCGCCAGAACGGAGCTGTCATGACCCACCGTTTTACCTGCCGCGTTTATTACGAAGATACTGACCTCGCGGGGATCGTCTACTACGCGAACTACCTGCGGTTCATTGAACGGGCGCGGAGCGAATGGGTCCGTGGGCTTGGCATCGATCAGGCGCGCATGAAAGACGAGGATGGGATCGTCTTTGCCGTGCGTCGCGTTGAGGCTGATTACTTGCATCCGGCGAAATTCGACGACGAACTTACCATCGAAACGACGGTGGATCACATGGGCGGGGCGAGCATGGTTCTGCGTCAGGTCGTGACCCGAACGAATGACCCTAAAGCCGCCCCATTGTTCACGGCACTTGTAACACTTGTCGCGATTGGGCGGAACGGAACTGCGGTGCGATTGCCCGCAATTCTGCGGCGTCCGCTGCATTAAACCATATCTTTCCGTGGGTTGGGATCGCTGACCCCTGCCGTCCGCGTATTTCCGCCTGATACAAAGCCGTGATCGGCGGACCCTTGGCAGAATACCCGCATATGCTGTAAAGAGTTATGCAAATCGCGGAACGAACCGCGGCGGCAAACGAGCAGGCAGATGGAAGCAGCAACCGACTACACGATGTGGGCGTTATTCGCCCGCGCGACAATTCTTGTTAAACTCGTCATGATCATGCTCGTGATGGCATCGGTCTGGTGTTGGGCAGTGATCGTGGACAAAATCGTCCAATATCGCAAAGCACGCGCCGAGGCTGCTGTCTTTGACCGTTCGTTCTGGTCGGGTGAGCCGCTGAACGATCTGTTCGACCAAATCGGCACCAATCCCCAAGGCCCGAGCCAGCGCATTTTCGTCGCGGGTATGCTCGAATGGCAGCGCAGTTTGCGAGGGGACGGTGGGTTCATCGCCAACGCACATGCGCGGATTGACCGATCCATGGATGTTGCCATCGCCAAAGAAGCTGCCGCCCTGCAAAAAGGCCTTCCTGTTCTGGCAACCGTTGGGTCGACCGCGCCGTTCGTTGGCCTCTTTGGGACCGTTTGGGGGATCATGAACTCCTTCATCGAAATCGCCGAGGCGCAGACGACAAACCTCGCCGTTGTGGCTCCTGGTATTTCCGAGGCGCTATTGGCGACAGGTCTGGGCCTTCTGGCCGCGATCCCTGCAGTTATCTTTTATAACAAACTGTCCAACGACAGTGACCACGTCATCGCAGGCTACGAGGCCTTTGCCGACGAATTCTCGACCATCCTTGGTCGTCAGCTGGATAGCTGATCCATGGGTGCGGGCGTCATGAAAAAGGGCGGGGGCGGCGGGTCACGCCGTCGTCGTCGCGTGAGCGGCGGCAATGCTGCCATGTCAGAAATCAACATCACGCCGTTCGTGGACGTGATGTTGGTGCTTCTCATCATCTTTATGGTCGCGGCCCCGTTGATGACGGTGGGCGTGCCTGTTGAGCTTCCGAAAACGCAGGCCAGTGCGCTGCCGACGGACGACGAAGAACCGCTGACGGTGACAATCACCGCAGAGGGTGCCGTTGCCATCCAGAACAGCGAAACTGATGAGGCGGAACTGGTCACCAAACTACAGGCCATCGCGGCAGAGCGGACCTCTGACCGTATCTATCTGCGTGCAGATGGGGCCAACAATTGGGACCGCGTGGCGCATGTCATGGGACTGCTGAACGCGGGCGGATTTTCCAACATCGGTCTTGTGACCGACATCGCAACTCCGGGATCGGGCGGTTAAGGTCGTGAACCTACAACGCTACAGCATCGGCACTTGGGTGTCGGGGATCGGCCATACAGGGTTGATCCTCTGGCTGATTGTTGGCTGGGGCATGCACAACACGCCGATGGATTTCGAGGTCACGCAAGTGTCTGTCGTTTCTGGTGCGGAATACGAGGCGATGGTGGCGGCAACCTCGCCCAACCCTGTCGCTGAACCGATTGGCGAGATGGTGACGCCTGACGTTCCCGTGGACACGCCTGCGCCCGTCGCCGAAGAGGTCGCGCCTGTTACACCTGCGCCGACCCCAGCGCCTGAAGCCCCTGTTGAGGACACGCCGCCTCCGCCGCCACCTGCGCGGCCTGAACCTGTTGCGCCTCCTGCGGATACGGTCGTGGAACCGACACCGCCTGAGCAACCCGCTGGTGCCCCTGATATGCCCGTGAGCGATCGCCCCGTTGAGCGTCCCGCGGACCGTGTTGCATCGACTCCAACGCCGCCCCCACCGCCCGAGGCCGAAGTCTCGCCACAGGCGCAAACGGCTGTTGTTGAGGATGCACCGACCGAAACCACTGATCCGGTGGTCGAAGAGCAAACCCCGACCGCGCCCGAAGAAACCGCGACCCGCATCGTGTCCCCAGACGAAAAGCCGTCGTCTGCGCCGACATCGACCCCGCGTCCGCCATCGCGGCCATCGGCGCTTGTCCCGCCAACGCCTGCACCCTCGCAGACACCAGAGCCAGAGACACAAACCGCGCAGACCCCTGCACCTGCAGAGACGCCTGCGCCAAGCACCGACACTGAGGCTGCGAATATCGCGGCGGCCTTGGCTGCGGCCTCGGGTGCTGCGGTGAACGAAGGCCCCGCGACCTCTGGTCCGCCGCTCACCGGCGGCGAAGAGGACGGGTTCCGTCGTGCCGTCAGCAGCTGTTGGGTGGTCGACAACGGCGCACAATGGGCCAGTGTCACGGTCACCGTCGGCTTTAGCATGACCCAAGAGGGTAAAGTTGCAGGCGATGTGGAAATGTTGAACTTTACTGGCGGCGATGCAGCCACGGCACGTGCCGCGTTCGAGGCCGCACGCCGTGCGATCCTTCGTTGCCAGTCGTCGGGCTACCCGCTTCCGGCAGATAAATACGAACATTGGAAAGACGTCGAACTGACGTTTGACCCGTCGACAATGAGGCTCCGCTGATGGCTTGCGCGCTTCACTGCTCACGCTTGTTCACGAATTGGCGTCTTTCCGCGTATTTTTCCGATCTTTGTTACGGAAATCTGGTAAAGACAGCGCTAACACCCCAAGGCTGCGACATGCAGGCACATGAGGATACGAATGTTTAAGAAGTTTATGGCCCTTCTGCTGGTGGTTTTTCTGGGCGCACCTGTTGTGGCTGAACCCCTGCGTCTGACCATCACCGATGGTGTCATCGAACCGCTCCCCTATGCGATCCCGACATTCCAAGCGGAGATAGCTGGGTCCGAGGATATGGCCGCGAATATCACTCGTGTGATCGCAGAGGATTTGTCGGGCACGGGGCTGTTTCGTCAAATCCCGTCCTCGGCCTTTATCAGCCAGCACATCTTTGACACCACGCCCGCCTATCCAGATTGGCGCGCCATCAACACCCAAGCCCTGATCACAGGTGCAGTTGCGGTGCAGGGCGGTCAGGTCGTCGTGAAGTTCCGTCTCTATGACGTGTTCACAGGGGCTGAGATGGGCGAGGGGCAGCAGTTGGTCGCTGGTGTCGACGGCTGGCGTCGTCTGGCGCACAAGGTTGCCGATCAGGTCTATTCCCGTATCACGGGCGAGTCTGGCTACTTTGATAGCCGCGTGATCTATGTCGCGGAAAGTGGTCCGAAAGATAACCGCCGCAAGGTCATTTCGATCATGGACTACGATGGGCAGAACCCTCAATCGCTAACCCAAGGCAACTCGTTGGTGCTCGCTCCTCGGTTCTCGCCTACGGGGGATCGCGTTCTGTATACCTCTTACGAGTCTGGCAGCCCGCGCATCTATATGCTGAACGTGTCCTCTGCCGTTGCGCAGCCGATCACCACCGCTCCGGGTAACATGGCGTTTTCGCCGCGCTTTAGCCGTGACGGTCAGCGCGTGATCTATTCGCTAGAGACGGGCGGGAACACCGACATCTGGATGACCGACATCGCAACAGGCCAGCACAACCGCCTGACCAATGCGCCGTCGATCGAAACAGGTCCGTCCTTGTCGCCTGATGGCAGCCAGATCGTATTTGAATCCGACCGTTCGGGCACCCAGCAGCTTTATGTGATGCCAGTGTCTGGCGGTGAACCGCGCCGCATTTCCTTTGGCGAAGGGCGCTATGGCACTCCGGTTTGGTCGCCGCGTGGTGACCTCGTTGCCTTTACCAAACAGAACGCGGGTCGTTTCCACATCGGCGTTATGCGCACCGATGGCAGCGAAGAGCGCCTCTTGTCCTCTGCCTCTGGTGGCTTCCTCGATGAAGGTCCGACATGGGCACCCAACGGCCGTGTGATCATGTTCTTCCGCGAAGCGCTCGGCGCGGGCGGTGGTCCATCGCTCTACTCGGTAGATATTTCTGGTCGGAACCTGCGTCAGGTCCCCTCCAATGGTTTCGCATCTGACCCCTCGTGGGGCCCGTTGCTTCGCTAATATTATGGACGGATTCCCAATAGGGGTCTGTCCATGCTATACATGACCCAAGAGCAGTCAAAAACAGGATAGAAAATCCATGCAAACCCTTACCAAAGCGGCCCTTATCGTTCTGGCCCTGTCCACCGCCGCCTGTACCCGCCCCGACCGTTTCGGCGCTGGGAACTCGGTCGATCTTAACGCTGCTGGCGGTGCTGGTGGCATCGGCATGTCGGGCCTTGGCGATGTGAACGACCCAACAAGCCCAGCTTATTTCCAGCAAAACGTTGGTGACCGCGTTCTGTTCGCTGTTGACCAGTCGACCCTCTCTGCCGAAGGCCGTGCGGTTCTGGACGGTCAGGCACAGTGGCTGATGACCAACAACGACTACCTCGCTGTGATCGAAGGTCACGCTGACGAACAGGGCACCCGCGAATACAACCTTGCGCTCGGTGCACGTCGTGCGAACGCCGTTTACGAATATCTGATATCCAAAGGCATTTCGGCCTCGCGCATCCGCACCATTTCCTATGGTAAAGAACGCCCACTGGCGACCTGCGCATCGGAAAGCTGCTACAGCCAGAACCGCCGCGCTGTGACCGTGATCAGCATCGGCCAACTGGGCTAAGACGACGAACTTTGGGGGCGTGATATGATCCGCAACACTTTCCTTGCCGTGGCTTTTGCCTGTGCGACAGCCGTTCCAGTAGCGGCGCAGGACGCGCAGACCTTGGCTGATGTGCGCCAACAGCTTTCTGCGTTGTATGTTGACGTGCAATCGCTGCGGGCTGAACTTTCGGCCACGGGCGGCATGACAGCAGGTGTTGCGGGTGCCACGCCCCTTGATCGTCTGAACGCGATTGAGGCAGAGCTTCAGCGTCTGACCTCGAAGAGCGAAGAACTAGAGTTCCGCATCGGGCAAGTTGTCCGTGACGGCACGAACCGCATTGGCGACCTAGAGTTCCGCCTCTGCGAATTGGAAGAAAGCTGCGATATCGGCGCCTTGGGCGACACACCGACCTTGGGTGGCGTGGACGTGGTCCCTGTCGCACCGCAGCCTGCGCCAACGACCTCGATCGAACCGCAGCTCGCTATCGGTGAACAGGCCGATTTTGAGGCCGCGCAAACCATGATGGAAGAGGGCGATTTCGCTGGTGCTGCCATCGCGTTTGACAACTTTACCGCCGCATACCCGGGTAGCCCGCTAAGTCAGCAGGCCCATTATCTGCGCGGTGAATCCTATGAGAGCCTTGGCGAAATGACCAACGCTGCACGCGCCTACCTGTCGGCATTCTCTGCCGATCAAACGGGCGAAGGTGCGGCGGACGCGCTGTTCAAACTGGGCTTCTCGCTCGGCGCGATTGGGCAGACGCAGGACGCTTGCGTGACGCTTCAGCAGGTTGGGAACAAATTCCCCAATAGCGAAGCGGCCTTGGATGCGCAGAGCGCGATGCGCAACTTCGGATGTTCCTAAACCCTGAATGGCTGATGCAGCAGGGCGAAGATGCCATGCTGCTGCATCAGGTGCATTCGGCCTATTCTGACCATCCATCTCATATTGCGGTGGCGGTATCTGGCGGCGGGGACTCCGTCGCCCTTTTGCATTTGGCCTATCGTGTTGCAGCGCAGACGGGGCAAACGCTCTCTGCTGTAACTGTCGATCATGGGCTAAGGGCGGAGTCGGCGGCAGAGGCCGCAACAGTCGCTCAGTTTTGCCAAAGTCTGAACATTCCCCACACCACCCTGCACTGGAACGGCACAGAAGCCCAAGGCAACCTCATGGCCGCTGCCCGTGACGCGCGGTATCAACTGATCGGCGATTGGGCCAAATCCAACGGGATCGGGCATGTTATGCTGGGCCACACCCGTGATGACGAGGCAGAGACGTTTCTTATGCAGCTTGGCCGTGGGGCAGGGGTGGATGGCCTGTCGGCGATGGATTGGCGGCCGCATCGGTTGAGTATTCACTGGGGCAGGCCGCTGCATCAATCCATGCGATCTGAACTGCGCGACTACCTGACCCGTCAAGGGATCGAGTGGATCGACGATCCAACCAACGAAAACCCGAAATACCTTCGTAGCCGTATTCGCGCAGCGATGCCGCAACTGGCTGATCTGGGCCTGACCGTTGATGCCATCGCGACCAGCGCCTTTAACCAAAAGATGGCTCGCGCCGCACTCGACCACTACGCCGCGAAAGAAGCCGATACTCACCTGACCATTCAGGGCGGCGATGTGATCCTGCCGCGTGACCTCGACCATCTGATGGTGCCGCAAGACATCCAACGCAGACTCTGGCTCGCGGCTGTGATGTGGATCGGCGGCGGAGATCATGCGCCACGGCAAAGCGGCCTGTCGCAGATCACCCACGCCATCCGCGACGGGCGCGATGTGACGCTGAACGGCTGCGCGATCCTCGTGAAACGGGACCACATCCGCTTTACCCGAGAACTGAACGCTGTGCGTGATCTGCGGTGCTCCACCACCGAATTCTGGGACGGACGCTGGCAACTGACGGGTCCTCATGCGTCTGATCTGCACATTTCCGCCGTGGGCGAAGAGGGGATTCGCCAGTGTTCCGACTGGAGAGCCACAGGTTTCCCACGTCCGTCGATTATTTCTTCGCCCGCCGTTTGGCGCTCAAACACCATAATAGCAGCGCCATTGGCAGGTTTCGGCACAGAATGGACCGCGCAGATCGTCGCGCCATTCAGTATGGGTAAGAACGTCCATTGAACCTCCTCGTTTGATCCCTATTTTAAGGTACAAATCTGACTTGCCGTAATGCAGGTCGGGAACGTCAAAGGAGTCCCCCTTGGGCAACGCACGCAATATCGTATTTTGGGTCGTCCTGTTTTTGCTGGTCGTCTCGCTCTTCAATGTTTTCTCGTCTGGTTCGTCGAGCCTGCAATCCACTCAGCGGAGCTATTCCGAATTCATCCAAGCGGTGAATGACGGCAGCGTCCAAAAGGTAACGCTGGATGGCGAACGTGTCCTCTACACTGGAACTGACAACCGCGAATACGTCGCGATCCGTCCGACCGATGCGCAGGTCACAGACATGTTGATCGCACGCGATATTCCGGTGACCGCAGACGCGCAGGAACAATCCACGTTCCAAGCTGTGCTACTGAGCCTTCTGCCTTTTGTTCTGCTGATTGGCGTCTGGATTTATTTCATGAACCGTATGCAGGGCGGTGGCCGTGGTGGTGCGATGGGCTTTGGCAAATCCAAGGCGAAACTGCTCACCGAAAAGCATGGCCGTGTGACCTTTGATGACGTGGCTGGCATCGATGAGGCCAAAGAAGAACTGCAAGAGATCGTAGAGTTCCTGCGCAATCCGCAGAAATTCAGCCGCCTTGGCGGTAAGATTCCCAAAGGTGCGCTTCTTGTTGGCCCTCCGGGTACGGGTAAAACGCTTCTGGCACGCGCAATTGCGGGCGAGGCCGGCGTTCCGTTCTTCACCATCTCTGGTTCTGACTTTGTTGAGATGTTTGTTGGTGTGGGTGCATCCCGCGTCCGCGATATGTTCGAACAGGCGAAAAAGAACGCACCCTGCATCGTGTTCATCGACGAAATCGACGCTGTTGGCCGTGCGCGTGGCGTTGGCATGGGCGGCGGTAATGACGAACGTGAACAGACGCTCAACCAGTTGCTCGTTGAGATGGACGGCTTTGAAGCGAACGAGGGCGTGATCATCGTTGCGGCAACCAACCGCCGTGACGTGCTCGACCCTGCGCTGCTGCGTCCGGGCCGTTTTGACCGTCAGGTCACTGTTCCGAACCCAGACATCAAAGGCCGCGAGAAAATCCTCGGCGTCCACGCTAAGAAAACCCCGCTCGGCCCTGACGTTGATCTGCGCATCATCGCACGCGGCACCCCAGGGTTCTCTGGTGCGGACCTCGCCAACCTCGTGAACGAGGCGGCCCTAACTGCTGCCCGCGTTGGTCGTCGCTTTGTCACTATGATCGACTTTGAAAACGCTAAGGACAAAGTCATGATGGGCGCGGAACGTCGTTCTATGGTTCTGACCCCCGATCAAAAAGAGAAAACCGCCTATCACGAGGCTGGCCACGCTGTTGTTGGTCTGTCGCTGCCTGAATGTGACCCCGTCTATAAGGCGACGATCATTCCGCGTGGCGGTGCCTTGGGCATGGTTGTGTCTCTGCCAGAGATCGACCGCCTGAACTGGCACAAGGCTGAATGTCAGCAGAAACTCGCGATGACGATGGCAGGTAAGGCTGCTGAGATCATCAAATACGGCGCGGACAACGTATCGAACGGCCCCGCTGGTGACATCCAGCAAGCCAGCCAACTGGCCCGCGCGATGGTTCTGCGTTGGGGTATGTCGGACAAGATCGGCAACGTGGATTATTCCGAGGCCGCTGACGGCTACACGGGCAACACCGCTGGTTTCTCTGTTTCGGCGCACACCAAAGAAGCGATCGAAGAAGAAGTTCGCCAGTTCATTCAGGACGGCTATGACACCGCGTTCCGCATTCTGACCGAAAAGAATGAGGAATGGGAACGTCTGGCCCAAGGCCTGCTGGAATACGAGACCCTCACGGGCGAAGAAATTCAGCGCGTCATGAAAGGCGAACCGCCCCAAGGCAACGGCGACGACGATGCAGGCAATGCGCCGTCCGTGGTCGCGATGCCCAAGGCTGGCAAGGCCCGCAAGCCCAAAGACGACGGGCTAGAGCCGGAGCCTACCGCTTGAGCGGAGAGCTAAAGAACGACTGGAACCCCGAAACCTATTCAAGGTTTCGGGGTTTGCGTTTGCGCCCCGCTATTGACCTGCTGCAACAGATTAATGGCGAAATTGATGGCGACATCATCGACCTCGGTTGCGGCAATGGTGCCGTGGGCGAACCGCTCGCGGAACGCTTTGCAGGTCACAAAATCATTGGCGTCGATGCTTCTGAGGCGATGCTGGTGCAGGCGTCAGAAACTCGCGCCTATGACGACCTCGTTCATGCGCACATCGACCATTGGCAACCCGCCCGTCCACCTGCGGTAATCTTTTCCAACGCGGCACTGAACTGGCTCGGTGATCATCAAACGCTGATGCCGCGCCTTGCGGGGCAATTGGCAGAGGGCGGTATCCTCGCCGTGCAAATGCCGGGACAGCACAACGGCCCGTCCCATGCGCTCGCCCGTGAAATCGCGGTCGAGATGTTCCCAGACCGCCTTGCCAACGGCGGCTGGAATACGGATGTTCTGGACCCAGCAGCCTACCACCGTATCCTGTCCCGCCTCGGCACTGTCACCGCGTGGGAGACGACCTACCTCCAACCACTCGCTGCCGTGGACGATGGCCATCCCGTGCGTCATTTCACCCAGTCCACCTACCTGCGTCCGATCCTCGATAAACTCGATGCAGAGGAACAGGCGAGCTACCTCGCGGCCTATGAGGCTGGGCTGTCTGTGGCTTATCCTCTTTTGCCCAACGGCGGTGTTTTATTCCCGTTCCGCCGTATCTTCTTTGTTTTGGAAACGTAAATGCCTGCTCTGATTAAGACCAAATATTCTGGAACGATTACTCACCTTGGCTACATGCCCACGTTGTCGGATGGCACGGTCACGTCTCATGCGGTCGATCAGATGGCGATGGACTTCGGTGGTTATGACAAGGACGCCCACTACGGCCTAACGCGCCCGTCGTGCAGCCGTGTGACCCAGCAGTATCCCAAAGGCACCGACATTCGAAACACCCGTCAGGTTTCGATCCTCTCCGCCAATGAGATGGCAGAGATTGCTGCCGACCTCGGGCTAGAGGCGCTGGACCCGCTATGGCTCGGCGCGACCATTGTGATCGAAGGTATCCCTGATTTTTCCCACATCCCGCCGTCCTCGCGGCTGCAATGCGAACGCACTGGCCTGACGCTGACGGTCGATATGCAAAACCGTCCCTGTCACGTCGTGGCTAACACCATCGAAGAGGCAGAGCCGGGCCATGGGAAAACCTTCAAAAGTGCTGCAAACGGCAAACGTGGTGTGACGGCTTGGGTCGAACGGATCGGAGAGATTCAAGTCGGCGATCAACTCACATTGCACGTGCCAGATCAACGCGCGTGGGCCCCTTAGGTTTCCGATCGGCAACCGCGCTTTCCCCTTGGCGGCGATTTCAAGGCTGAAAAGGTCGGAAACGCATACATACCCCACTTCCTCCCGCGATAGCCTTGCCGCAAATAACAGGGAAGAGGAATGACCCGTGACCTTCAAGACTGACATTCAGATTGCCCGTGAGGCGAATAAGAAACCGATCCAAGAGATCGGTGCCATCCTTGGTATCGAGTCCGCTGATTTGATCCCATATGGTCACGATAAGGCAAAAGTCTCTTCTCGTTTTGTAGAAGAGGTCAAATCCCGCAAGAACGGTAAACTGATCCTCGTCACTGCGATCAACCCGACCCCTGCGGGCGAAGGTAAGACCACCACGACCGTAGGTCTGGGTGATGGTCTGAACCGTATCGGTCAGAAAGCTGCGATCTGTATCCGCGAAGCGTCCCTCGGGCCGAACTTCGGGATGAAGGGTGGCGCGGCTGGCGGCGGTTACGCGCAGATCGTTCCGATGGAGGACATGAACCTCCACTTCACGGGCGACTTCCACGCGATCACCTCGGCGCACAACCTTTTATCGGCAATGATCGATAACCACATCTACTGGGGCAACGAGCTCGAGATCGACGAACGTCGTGTGTCGTGGCGCCGCGTGCTGGACATGAACGACCGCGCACTGCGTGACACCGTAACCTCGCTCGGTGGTGTGTCGAACGGCTTCCCGCGTCAGACGGGCTTTGACATCACCGTAGCCTCCGAAGTTATGGCGATCCTCTGCCTCGCAAACGACATCGACGACCTTCAGGAACGTCTGGGTTCGATGATCGTGGCCTACCGCCGCGACCGCACCCCGATCTATTGCCGCGACATCAAAGCGGACGGCGCAATGACCGTTCTGCTCAAGGACGCAATGCAGCCGAACCTCGTTCAAACGCTCGAAAACAACCCTGCTTTCGTGCACGGTGGACCGTTCGCAAACATCGCGCACGGCTGTAACTCTGTTGTTGCAACCACCACTGCGCTGAAACTCGCAGACTACGTTGTAACGGAGGCTGGTTTTGGTGCTGACCTCGGCGCTGAAAAGTTCATGAACATCAAATGCCGCAAGGCTGGCCTCGCACCTGACGCAGTTGTTGTCGTGGCAACCGTTCGCGCGATGAAAATGAACGGCGGCGTAGCGAAAGCGGACCTCGGCGCGGAAAACGTTGCAGCGGTCGAAAAGGGCTGTCCGAACCTTGGCCGTCACATTGCCAACGTGAAATCCTTCGGCGTGCCTGTTGTCGTTGCGATCAACCACTTCGTCACCGATACCGAAGCCGAAATCCAAGCGGTCAAAGACTACGTTGCCAAGCAAGGTGCCGAAGCCATCCTGTCGACCCACTGGGCTGACGGCGGCAAAGGTGCAGAAGCACTGGCACACAAGGTCGTGCAACTGGCGAACTCAGGCGCGGCTCACTTTGCGCCGCTCTATCCTGATGAAATGCCTTTGTTCCAAAAGATCGAAACCATCGCAAAACGCATCTACCATGCGGACGAAGTTCTCGCGGACAAGAAAATCCGCGATCAACTGCGCGAATGGGAAGACGCAGGTTACGGCAATCTGCCGGTCTGTATGGCAAAGACACAATATTCGTTCTCAACGGACCCGAACCTGCGTGGTGCTCCGACCGGACATAGCGTTCCGATCCGCGAAGTGCGCCTGTCTGCCGGTGCTGGTTTCGTTGTGGTAATCTGCGGTGAGATCATGACCATGCCCGGTCTCCCGCGTGTGCCGAGTGCGGAAAACATTCGCATTGGTGACAATGGGCAGGTTGAGGGGCTGTTCTGATCAGGGTAACGGGTCAGCAACGCCACCAATTGAAAAAGAGGGGAGCCGTATGTCGGCAACTGTGATTGACGGAAAGGCCTTTGCGGCCTCAGTGCGCGAAAAAGTGGCGGGTCATGTGGCCCGCCTGAAAGAAGAGCAAGGGATCGTGCCGGGCCTTGCTGTGGTGTTGGTTGGCGAAGATCCCGCGAGCCAAGTCTACGTGCGCTCTAAGGGCAAACAGACCGTCGAAGTCGGTATGAAGTCGTTTGAATATAAACTGCCTGATACCACGACCGAAGACGAACTGTTGGCCGTCATCGACAAACTGAACAATGATCCGCAGGTTCACGGGATCTTGGTTCAGTTGCCGCTGCCGTCGCATATGAACTCTGACCTCGTGATCAACGCGATTGATCCGGCAAAGGACGTGGACGGTTTCCACATCTCGAACGTCGGTCTGTTGGGCACGGGGCAGAAATCGATGGTGCCGTGCACGCCGCTCGGCTGTCTGATGATGCTGCGCGATCACCACGGATCGCTGTCGGGTCTGAACGCTGTTGTGATCGGTCGTTCGAACATCGTTGGTAAACCAATGGCGCAGCTGCTGCTGGGCGATAGCTGCACCGTCACCATCGCGCACAGCCGCACCAAAGACATCGAAGCTGTCGTCCGTCAGGCCGACATCGTTGTCGCGGCTGTTGGCCGTCCTGAAATGGTCACAGGCGACTGGATCAAACCGGGTGCGACCGTCATCGACGTGGGCATCAACCGCATCGACGCAGGCGAGGGTAAAACCCGTCTGGTTGGTGATTGCCACTACGACAGCTGCGCTGAGGTTGCTGGGGCGATCACCCCTGTTCCAGGTGGCGTTGGCCCGATGACCATTGCGTGCCTGCTGGCAAACACTGTGACCGCATGTTGCCGTGCGAACGGTCTGCCAGAGCCCAAAGGCTTGACCGCTTAAAACCAATAGCCCTTGCCGTGATTACGGCAGGGGCACCACCAAGGCCCGCGGTCCCGTCAGTACCGCAAAGGCCCGCGCCGCAAAGAGATCCCTGATCGGGGATTTGACCGCAGGAATCCCACCCGTGTAGGTCCCGAAGGCAGGCATAATCAGTCGATTTTCATCATAGACGAAACAGGCCCGCGCAGGTCCGCTGAGGCTGTGTTTCGGGTGGTAGTGGCCCGACACTTCGGCCTGTGCGCCGTTTTCCGCGATATGGCGGAAGGTCAGCGATCCCGCTGTCACTTCGTCCACATATTCCCCGCCCAACTCGACTGGCCCCGCATCGTGGTTCCCTGCAATCCAGACCCATTCGCGTCCCGCCTGCATCCGCGCAAGCCACAGTTTCTCCGCGTCGGGCATATGTTCGATCGCCTCAACATCGTCGAAGCTATCGCCCAGACAAATCACCCGCGCGGGCGACACCTCGTCCAACACAGCATCTAACCGCGTCAGCGTATCGCGCGTGTCAAAGGGCGGCAGAAGGGCGCGCCCCTTGCGGGCAAAGCGTTCGGACTTGCACAGGTGCAGGTCCGACACGACCAGAGTGTTATGATCGGCCAGCCACAACGCGCCATCGGCACGCGCGGTCAGTTGGGTGTCACAGAGGGAAAAATCGTGATGCGTCATGCCAGCGTCTTTGGCCGCAGCAGGGAAATGCGTCAAGTGGACTTAGCCCAATCCCGCCTCTTTCATCAGGGCCTCGGCGCGTTCAGCCTCTAGCCGTTCGCGGGCGACCCCTTGGACGGGTATCTTTCCGACTTCTAACAACAACGGTGCGGCCAGTGGCGGCAGACGGTCGAGCGCGAGATGATCAATCCGCCCGCTCGTCCGCGTCAGCATTTCCTCAATCCGTCCAAAGTCGACCAAACCGCGCATGGCCTCTTCGCGGGTGATGCGCAGCATCAGGTGGTCAGGGTCGTATTTCGCTAGCGTGTCGTAGAGGATATCGGACGACACCGTTGCCTGCCGCCCCGTCTTTTTCGACTGCGGCGTGTTGCGCATCATCAGCATGGCGATGGTGGCCGCCGTGCGGAACGTGCGCTTCATCACCATGTTCGATTGCAGCCAGCGATCACGCCCTTCGCGCAGCCCGTCTGCGGTGAGGAGGGGTGCGACATCCTCAACAGGGTCCAGCCCCCAGACAAGCGTCGCATAATCCGTCGCGACAAAGCCTAAGGGCGCGAGGCCCGCTTCTTCCATCCGTTGCGTCAGGATGAGGCCCAGTGTCTGCTGCGCGTTCCGCCCCGCAAAGCCGTAGACGCACATGAACTGCCGCCCGTCATGCGGAAATGTCTCGACCAGCAGCCGATCCGCGCGGGGCAGGTGCGAGACCTCCCGCTGGAGGTGCAGCCATTCCGCCGTGTGACGGGGCAACTCGGGCCAATCGGTCTGCTGGAACATCGCCAAAACGCGGGCCGAAAGCTGGGTCGATGTAGCGAATTTTGTCCCGTTGAATACCGCCACTCGCGGGTTCTGGGCGGCAGAGCGCGTGACCTCCACCACCATTTCTTTGATCCCTTGATAGCGGACGATTTGCCCGCCGATCAGGAAGGTATCCCCAGCGGTCAGCGTCGCGGCAAAGCTCTCTTCGACCTCGCCCAGAGGTTTGCCCGCCCCCCGCATGCGCACTTTCAGCGTCTCAGTATCCTGAATGGTGCCGATATTCATGCGGATCGATTGCGCGGCCCTTGGATCACGAAGCTGCCAAAGCCCGTTCCGTTCCATCAACCGTTGCCATTTATCATAGGCCCGCAGCGCATAGCCGCCCGTCGCCACGAAATCCAAACAGTCGTCAAACGCCGCCCGCGATAGCCCCGCATAGGCGCCAACGGATTTGACCTCGTGAAACAGCTCTGTCGCATCAAATGGTCCTGCACAGGCGCGGATCAGGATGTGCTGGCACAGAACGTCACGCGGTCCGTCGCCTTTGGGGTCGCCATCCAGATCATGATCCCGTGCGGCGGCAAGGGCTGCAACACACTCGATCACCTCGAACCTATTCGCAGGAACCAAGAGCGCCTTGGACGGCGCGTTATACCGGTGATTGGCCCGACCGATCCGCTGGATCAACCGTTTCACGTTCTTGGGTGCGCCGACCTGAATGACGAGATCGACGTTGCCCCAATCGATCCCCAGATCGAGGCTCCCCGTGCAGACCACCGCCCGCAAATCCCCGCGCACCATCACCGCCTCAACCGCATCGCGCTGATCCCGTGAGAGGCTCCCGTGGTGGATGCCAATCGGCAAATCGTCCGTATTGGCGAGCCAGAGGTTGTGAAAGAATATCTCTGCCTGCGCCCGCGTGTTGTGGAAAATCAGCGTGGTCTTGTGGAGTTTGACCTCTTCCAACACGGCTGGGATCGCATAGCTCGCACCCCCTCCAGCCCAAGGCGGCGGGGCGTCTGTGACCAACATCCCAATGTCAGGCGCAGGCCCTGGGTCCGCATTGAGGATCGCGCAGCCAGTGGAGGACAGTTCCCGTGCGAGGGCCTGAGGGTCCTCAACGGTCGCCGACAGACCCACGCGCCGCAGGTCAGGGCACATCGCCTCTAGCCGCGAGAGGGCCAGCATCAACTGATCGCCGCGTTTGCTCTCTGACAGGGCGTGGATTTCATCGACGATCACACGTTTCAGGCCGCGAAACATCCGATGCGCGTCTTCATACGAGGTCAGCAGCGCAAGGCTCTCTGGCGTGGTCAGCAGGATGTGCGGCGGATCAACCCGCTGCCGTTTCTTGAGCGTGGCACTGGTGTCGCCGGTCCGATCCTCAATGCGGATCGGTAATGCCATATCCTCAACAGGCCGCCGCAGGTTCCGCCCGATGTCCGCCGCCAATGCTTTGAGCGGCGAGATATAGAGCGTATGAAGCCCCTCGTGCGTGCCATCCGCCAGTTCCACCAAGCTCGGCAAAAACCCAGCCAGCGTCTTACCACCGCCCGTCGGGGCAATCAGCAGCAACGCCTTTTCCGACGCCCGCTCCAGCATGTCGCGCTGATGCGGGTGGATCTGCCAGCCACGGCTGGCGAACCAATCATCGAAAACTTGGGGTAGGGCGGTCATACGGCCAATCTGCCTTGGTTCGAGGCCACGTCAACCCCAGCAACAGCTTAGAGCGCCGATGGTCTTGCATTTGCGCGGTCGGCAAGCTCTGCGCGGATTTCATCGCTGTGCTCCCCACGGTGCGGAATGGCGGCGGGCGACCATGCGGGTTGGCCTGAAAACCGTGGCGCTGGGGCAGCTTGCAGGGTTCCGTCAACCTCGTGCCACGCGGACCGCGCAGCGTTCAACGGATGCGCCATCGCCTCTTCTGGGCTGAGTATAGGGGCCACGCAGGCATCCGTTCCCGCAAAAACAGCGGCCCAGTCGTCACGGCTGCGTGTCGCGAAAATCCCTGTCAGTCGGTCGGTCAGATTGGGCCACGCGTCACGATTGAATTGGTCCTGAAACGCGGGATCATCGCCCAACCCAAGAAGGTCGAGGAAGATCGCGTAGAATTTCGGCTCTAGGCACTGGACGCCAATAAACCCACCATCGGCGCAGCGATAGGTTCGGCTCCAATGCGGCCCGTCCAAAAGGCCCTGCCCACGAGCCGTTGGGAACATGCCTGACTGTCGCAAGGTCATCAGAAGGTTCATCATATGCGCCGTGCCGTCATAGATCGCGGCATCGACAACGGTGCCTTGCCCCGTGGCGCGGGCCTTGAGGATGGCGGCCAGCATACCGACGGCCAGATACATCGCACCGCCGCCAATATCGCCAACCAAGGTCGGGGGCGTCATCGGCTGCGCCCCTGTTTCGCCCGCATACCACGCGCCGCCCGCCAAAGAGATGTAGTTCAGGTCATGACCCGCCGTATGCGCCAGCGGTCCGTCTTGGCCCCAGCCCGTCATGCGCCCGAACACCAGCGCTGGGTTCACCTGATGACAAACCTCTGGCCCAAGGCCGAGTTTCTCCATCACGCCGGGGCGGAACCCTTCGATGAGGCCGTCCGCGCTCGCCACCAGTTGAAGCGCGGTCGCCACATCGACAGGCGACTTGAGGTCGAGAGCGATAGACCGTTTCCCACGGTCCAGAACGGCGCGTTCGGGCATCCCCGGCGTCACGCCGCCGCCCTTGCGGTGAATGACGATCACATCAGCGCCAAGATCGGCCAAGAGCATCGCTGCAAAGGGACCGGGGCCAAGCCCTTCGATTTCGATAATCCGCACGCCATCCAACATCATCGCTGGCTCCTCCCCGCCTAAATGTCCCCCAAGTAAAGTTATGAGGGGCGAGGCGGACAAAGACCAGCGCGTCAGCGCATCCAGAATCCGTTGGCTTTGATCCGATTGCGAATCTGGCGCTCTTTCCGCGGAAGGTCGTTCTGATCGAACAGGTCTCGAATTTTTGCCCCGCGTCCCTGATAGACCAACCGTTTGATCGGCTCATAGAGTTTGAGGATCTTTTTCACCTTATTCGGCGTCGCGACTTCTTCGAGCACCTGAACCACACGGTCGCTTTCGCGCGCGTAGAGCAGCGGGAACATGCGGTAGTGACAGGTGACATCCCCATCCAGACCGTCCAACTCTGGCCCAGGCCTGCCGCCGCCAAAGGAATGGATGACCAGCGGCAGGATTGCTTGGTCTAGCCAAGGGTCGAGCGACTGAACCGCCAATTCATCAGGACGATTGTCGCGTAGCTCTACCGCCCATTCGGTGAACCGTTTTCCGAATTCCGCAGGATCGCGATAGAAAAACCAGCCCGCGTTAAAATAGAGATACCGTTTCCAGTATTCATCGGGTTCGGTCAGGTCGAGCGTGCTTTCGAACTCCAACCCGAATTTGTCGTAGAGCGATTTCCAGACGCCCGTATAACCGGGCCAGTAGAGCTCTTCTTCAGGCCATGTCCCTTCGCGCCGCATGGATGCCGAGGGACGGTCGAAATCGAACGCCACCTTGGAAATATCGCCCGTGATCAACGTGTCAGTGTCGAAAAATACGAACGGCTCGCCAGCGGGCAGGGCGCTGAGGCCTTCGATTTTGTTGCCATAGGGGTAGGCCTGCCCGAAATGCTTGCTCTCGAACGGCACGATTTCCGCGCCCAGTTCGATGAGCGCTTCCTTGACCGAAATGTCCATCGTTGGGTCGGATTTCCACAGCGGCCCCATTTGCGGCTCTGCAACGATCAAACGACCTTTGAACTCTGGGGAATTCGCCCGCAGCGAAGCCGCAAACAGCAGGGCCTCATACTGAAGCCGTCCCGATTGTCCGACGATCATAATATTGAACGGCGGAGTGGTTTTCGATTTTCGCGCCATAGCTGCCTCAGGTCTTTTGCAACCACTATAGGGGGAAGTCGTGACCTGCGAAACCCGAACACGCCAAAGGATGCGCGGAAATCGCGGTGTGCGGTGCATCGACATGTGGGGGAAGTGGTGGGCGACCCTGGAATCGAACCAGGCGTGGGTCTCCCCGGCGGAGTTACAGTCCGCTGCCGCACCTTGCAGCCCGTCGCCCGAACCTAGGCAATGCCTCGTTCGTGGGGGGCTGAATATGGGTCTTGGCCGAGGGCGTCAACAGGAAAAATGATCGTTTTTCGACACACTTGTGTAAACTGCCAGTTTGGCCCATTGAGAGGGCTAGGATATAAGGGGTTCGCCATGCAAAAACCGAAGTGGGTCATCGAAAAAGAACAGGCCAAACGTGCAGCCGCACAAGAAACTGTTTGGCTGTTTGGTCTCCATGCGGTGCGCGATGCGCTGATGAACCCCCGTCGCAAGCGTTTGCGGCTGGTTGTGACCAAGAATGCTGAGGCAAAACTGGCGGATGCGATCGCAGCCAGCGGCATGGTTCCCGAAATTTCGGACCCACGCAAATTTGCAGCCCCCATCGATCCCGACTCGGTCCACCAAGGTGCCGCTCTCGAGGTGAAGGCCCTCGAATGGGGCACTTTGACGGATGTTGTCATGGGGCCAGGCATCGATCCTGCCCGGATTATCCTGCTCGACCGTGTGACCGACCCGCATAACGTCGGTGCGATTCTCCGCTCTGCCGAGGTGTTTGGTGCCCGCGCTGTGGTTGGTGTGCAACGTCACTCTGCCCCTGAAACGGGTGCGCTGGCGAAAACCGCGAGCGGCGCGCTAGAGCGTCAGCCCTATATCCGCGTGCGCAATTTGGCGGATGCGATGGAAGAGTTGAAACAATTGGGCTTCATCATTCTGGGCCTCGCAGGTGAGGCGGATCAAACTATCGAAGCTGCACTGGAAGGTCGCAAGGATCGCCCTGTTGCTCTCGTTCTCGGTGCAGAAGGCCCTGGTTTGCGTGAAAAAACCCGCGAAACTTGCGATGCGCTGGTGCGGATCGACTTTGCGGGCGGGTTCGGATCGCTCAACGTGTCGAACGCTGCGGCGGTGTCGCTTTATGCGTCCCGTTAAGCCTCTGTTCACGTTTTTCTGAACAGTCTTTTCTTAGGCAAATCAGTGCCTATCTTTCTTTCATGAGGCAAGCCTCGGAACAGGCTTGCAATATCTCACTGTCCCTCGTTCCATACTAGGCGTTCGGGTCCCAATCCCCCGAACGCCTTTTTTCTGCGAAAATGCTGGGTAATCCGCACCATGACGATCCAAGACGACATCATCGAAACCGTTCTACGCCAAACCAAAGTCATTGCTCTGGTCGGGGCGTCTTCAAATCCGGAACGCCCATCTTATCAGGTGATGGCCTATCTCATGGCCAACGGATACCGCGTGATCCCCGTGAATCCGGGCCTCGCTGGGCAGGAATTGATGGGTCAGTTGGTCTATCCTGACCTGACCTCGATCCCTGATGAGGTCGATATGGTCGACATTTTCCGTCAATCCGACGCGGTACCTGCCATCGTCGAAGAGGCGCTCTTGCGCTGGCCCACGCTCAAGGTCGTTTGGACCCAGTTGGGCGTTGTTCACGACGGAGCAGCAGCCATGGCAGAGAAGCGCGGCGTCACCGTAATCCAAGACCGCTGCCCAAAGATCGAGATTGCGCGCCTCGGGCTCTGACGGGGGCGAACCCCCTCAGTTGCTCAGAGCATCCAAGATGCGAGCCCAGCTACGGATGCCTTTGTGGAAACTCCGCAGGTCGTATTTTTCGTTGGGCGAGTGGATGGAATCATCCTCCATCGCGAAACCGATCAGCATCGAATCCATGGCGAGGATGGTTTTGAAATAACCAGCGACGGGAATCGATCCGCCTGACCCTGTGAACGCCGCAGGGTTGGGCCACTCATCGGTCAGGGCCGCACGTGCAGCGGCAAAGGCGGGGTTCGTCGTCGCCATCACGCTCGCAGGGCCCGCGCCATGGTCATGGAATTCGACCGAACAATCGGGCGGAAGCTGATCGCGCACCCATTGGCGGAAGTTATCACGGATTTTCAGCGGGTCTTGGGTCCCGACAAGGCGGAAGCTGATCTTTGCCTTGGCGACAGAGGGCAGCACGGTCTTGAACCCGTCACCCGTGTAACCGCCCGTAATCCCGTTCACCTCTGCCGTCGGCCGTGCCCAAATCTGTTCGAGGACGGTTTTACCCGCTTCGCCCGCAGGGGTGCTGAGGCCCACGTCGGCGAGGAACGCTTTGTCGTCAAAGCCCAAAGCCTCCCACTGGCTGCGCAATTCGTCGGATAGCTCTGGCACGCCGTCATAGAAATCAGGCACCGTGATGCGGCCAGTGTCGTCGTGCAGATTGGCGACGATGTTCGACAACACGCGGATCGGGTTGATCGCGGGGCCACCATACATGCCCGAATGCAGGTCTTTGGACGGACCTGTGATGACCACCTCTTCACCCAAAAGACCGCGCAGCATGGTGGTGATCGCAGGTGTATCGGCATCAAACAGGTCGGTGTCGCAGATTAGCGCAACATCGGCGGTGAGGTCCTTGGCGTTCGCCTCCATGAATGGGACGAGCGAAGGCGAACCGCTCTCTTCCTCGCCCTCAAGGAAAATCGTGATCTTGCACGGCAGCTTGCCCGTTTCCGCAACATAAGCACGGCATGCCTCGATAAAGGTCATCAACTGGCCCTTGTCATCGGATGCACCACGGGCGCGAATGACCTTGCCTTTTTCGGTCTCCTCGATCGCAGGATCAAAGGGATCGCGGTGCCAGAGGTTCAGCGGATCAACGGGCTGCACATCGTAATGCCCATAGAACAGAACATGCGTTCCGCCTTCGCCACCATGCGCCACGACCATCGGATGACCGGGGGTAGGGCGTGACGCCGCGTCAAAGCCGATGCTCTGTAGATCCTCAACCAGCCAATCCGCGGCCTTCGCACAGTCTGCCTTATACGCAGGGTCCGTGCTGATCGACGGAATGCGGAGCAATTCCATCAAACGATCCAAGGCGTTATCCAGATCAGTGTCGATACGGGTGAGGATGGTGGACAGGGTCATGATCGCTCCGGCTGTGGTTTCCGATAGGAGACTACGCCGTTCCGATAGGGTGTCCAGTAGTGGAAAAGGTCGTTTTTGTCGCTGGCGTGTCAAAAGGTAGCGTATTGTTAGAACCAGTCTAAGGCTATATGGACCCACGAACCTGCCGTTAGCGTATTCGCGCTGCCTGACGTGAAGGATAGACATTTGGACTACAACGCCCACCTCGACGCTGCACTTGGTAAACTCCACGAAGAAGGCCGGTATCGGACCTTCATCGATATCGAGCGAAAAAAGGGACATTACCCTCACGCGCTTTGGCGCAAAGAGGACGGTAGCGAACAGCCGATCACAGTGTGGTGCGGCAATGACTATCTTGGCATGGGTCAACACCCTGTCGTTCTGGCGGCTATGCACGAGGCGCTCGACGCAACGGGCGCTGGCTCTGGCGGGACACGCAATATCTCTGGCACGACCGTTTATCACAAACGGCTCGAGGCCGAGCTGGCCGACCTCCACCAGAAAGAAGCGGCACTTCTCTTTACCAGCGCTTACATCGCGAACGATGCGACGCTGTCGACGCTGCCGAAATTGTTCCCCGGTCTGATCATCTATTCGGACGAGCTGAACCACGCGTCGATGATCGAAGGCATCCGCCGCAATGGTGGCGCGAAACGCGTGTTCAAACACAACGATCTAGCCGATCTGCGCGCCAAACTGATGGCCGACGATCCTGCAGCGCCGAAACTGATCGCCTTTGAATCCGTTTATTCGATGGACGGTGACTTTGGCCCGATCAAAGAACTCTGCGATCTGGCAGAGGAATTCGGCGCGCTGACCTACCTTGATGAGGTGCACGCCGTTGGCATGTATGGCCCGCGCGGTGGCGGTGTGGCTGAACGTGACGGTCTCTTGGATCGCATCGACATCGTGAACGGCACCTTGGGCAAGGCCTTTGGCGTTCATGGCGGCTACATCGCGGCGTCGGCCAAAATGTGTGACGCGGTGCGCTCTTACGCGCCGGGCTTCATCTTTACGACCTCGCTGCCGCCTGTTGTGGCGGCTGGCGCTGCCGCCTCTGTCGCGCATCTGAAAACCGATCAGGCGCTACGCGATCTGCATCAGGAACGCGCTGCGGTTCTGAAACTCCGTCTCAAGGGCATGGGCCTGCCGATCATCGACCACGGGTCCCACATCGTGCCTGTGATCGTCGGCGATCCCGTCCACACCAAAAAGCTGTCCGACATGCTGCTGAGCCAGTTCGGCATCTACGTTCAGCCAATCAACTTCCCCACCGTTCCACGCGGCACAGAACGTCTGCGGTTCACCCCGTCGCCTGTGCACGGACCGAAGGAAATTGATGCTTTGGTGAGCGCAATGGACAAACTCTGGAGCCATTGTGCGCTGAATCGTGCCGAAATGGCTGGTTAACTTTTTTCTGCCTGTGCACTGCTCTTTAGTATATGCTAGGGGCAATCAAAGGCATCGTGATTGGGACGAATCGTAAAGCGATGCCGCTAATTTGAGGCGGTGGGACGGCCCTAATGATCGTTAAAGGTTTCCGGCGTAAAGCTGCACCTGAGGCTGAAGAAAACAAAGGCTTTGACGCCTTTGATCTGCGCCTTGGTGACCTCATGCGTGGCGAACGTGCCACCATGGGCAAGAGCCTTTTGGACGTTCAACGCGAACTCAAAATTAAAGCGGCCTATATCGCGGCAATTGAGAACGCTGACCCCTCTGCATTCGATACTCCGGGCTTCATCGCGGGCTACGTGCGCTCTTACGCGCGGTACCTGAACATGGACCCCGATTGGGCTTTCACGACATTCTGCCGCGAAAGCGGATTTGCGACCGCGCATGGCATGTCCAAAGCGGCCTCCAGCACAAAGACCAACCGCACCTTGGCGACCGACCTTGCGTCCCAGCAGTCGAAACCCAAGGATATGTTCTCGACCCCATCGACCCCGTTCGTTCCTGCGGGCGAGGGCTTCTTTGCCAAGATCGAACCGGGCGCGATTGGCTCGCTCGCTGTTCTCGTGGCTCTGGTCGCGGGCTTGGGCTACGGCGGCTGGACTGTTCTGAAAGAAGTGCAAAAAGTCCGTTTCGCACCTGTTGAAAACACCCCCGTTGTTGTGGCCGACCTCGACCCGCTGGCAGGTCTTGGCACTGTTGCGGATGACGCTGGTGCCTATGCCGCTGCGTTTGAACCGCCTGCGGCTGATGGCCTCGACCGTGTATATCGTCCTCAGGCGCTCGACGTGCCTGTGATGATCGCCCGCGACGGCCCGATCTCTGCGCTTGACCCGTCGTCGATTGGTGCGCTCGCCCCCGAGGTAGAGCAAGGCCCGACCATCATGGCGACTGCACTACCGACAGAGACCGCAACACCGATCACGGGCACTGTTCAAGTGACCGATGGCCCTGCGCCTGAACTGGCGATGGTTGCTGTGCGTCCGTCGTGGGTGCGTGTGCGTGCCGCCGACGGTGCCGTCATCTTCGAAGGTATCATGAACGCGGGCGATACATGGGCTGTGCCCGCGATGGCCGAACCGCCTGTCCTGCGGACGGGTGAATCAGGCGCTGTCTATTTCCAGATCAACGGCACGATCCACGGTCCGGTGGGCGAACGCGGCGTGGTGACGTCGAACCTCGCGCTGTCGGCTGATGAACTGGCACAGACCTTTGCGGTTGCTGATTTGTCGGCTGACGATGATCTGGCTGCGATGGTGAATGTCGCGCAGGCTGAAATCACTCAGTAATCCGCCTTTCCGATCACATCTTTTCGTTGACCCGTTGCCTGTCGGGGTGCCGCGCTTTAGGTAAAGCGCCGAGGCTTATTTCAAAGGTGTCCCATGTCGCACAACCCGATCCGTCCGTGGCGCAATATTGACCGTCGTAAATCGCGCCAGATCATGGTTGGCAATGTGCCTGTGGGTGGCGATGCGCCGATCACGGTGCAGACCATGACGAATACCTTGACCCATGACGTAAAGGCCACGCTGGACCAAATCATCCGCGCAGCTGAGGCGGGCGCTGACATTGTGCGCGTCTCTGTGCCGGACGAGGCATCCTCTGCCGCGATGAAAGAGATCTGCCGCGAAAGCCCCGTTCCTATCGTGGCCGACATCCATTTCCACTACAAACGCGGCATCGAATCCGCCCTCGCGGGCGCGGCCTGCCTGCGCATCAATCCGGGTAACATCGGGGATGAAGCGCGGGTCAAAGAAGTGATAAAAGCCGCCCGTGATAACAACTGTTCGATCCGCATCGGCGTGAACGCGGGTTCGCTGGAAAAGCACCTCTTGGATAAATACGGTGAACCTACCCCCGACGCGATGGTGGAGAGCGGCCTCGACCACATCAAAATCCTTCAGGACAACGATTTTCACGAGTTCAAGATCAGCTGCAAAGCCTCTGACGTGTTCATGGCGGCGGCGGCCTATCAGCAACTGGCAGAGGCGACCGATGCCCCCATCCACCTCGGCATCACCGAGGCGGGCGGCCTGACCTCGGGCACGATCAAATCGGCGATTGGCCTTGGGAACCTTTTGTGGATGGGCATCGGCGACACGATCCGCGTGAGCCTCTCGGCGGATCCCGTGGAGGAAGTCAAAGTCGGCTATGAAATCCTGAAATCTCTCGGTCTGCGCCACCGAGGTGTGAACATCATCTCCTGCCCGTCCTGTGCGCGTCAGGGCTTTGACGTGATCAAAACCGTTGAAGCGCTAGAGGACCGTCTGTCTCACATTAAAACCCCGATGAGCCTCTCGATCATCGGCTGCGTGGTGAACGGCCCCGGTGAGGCGCTGATGACCGACGTTGGGTTCACTGGCGGCGGGGCAGGGTCGGGCATGGTCTATCTGGCCGGTAAGCAGAGCCATAAACTCGGCAACGATCAGATGATCGATCACATCGTCGAACAGGTCGAAAAAAAAGCTGCAGAGATCGAAGCGGACCAAGCCAAGGCCCTCTGATCGACGCGTCAACGCTTTGCGATCCGCATAAAAACTGGGCAAACGCCTCTATTTTTGACCAAGAGTGCAAAAAATTTAAACCGTCGATTTCGTGCTGCATTGCAGGAAATCGGCGGTTTTTTCGTATACCCGCTTCCCTAAGGTCATCCTGCAATCCACTGTTTTGGAACGGTTTCCATAGTTTTCCTGCGGACGATCACTGCTTTTCTGCATTGCGCGAAGGCACTGCGCCCGTGAAATCCCATGCGTTTTTGTCGGATTATTTTACCAATTGATAAAAAATAAAACCTTGGCAGTCTTTCGGCAAAACCAATGACAACAGGGACCACAAATGACCACGCCGATGACCCCCGGTATCCAATCCGGCCGTTTGTCAGCCGACGCGCTTACGCGGAACTTTGAAGACCTCCATGCGCCGCTCGATGCGCATGAGGCCCGCGTTGCTGCCGACCGCTGTTATTTCTGTCACGATGCGCCGTGTATGACGGCCTGTCCGACGTCGATCGATATTCCGCTGTTTATTCGTCAGATACAGACGGGCACGCCCGAGGCGGCTGCGAAAACGATCCTGTCGCAGAATATCCTTGGCGGCATGTGCGCCCGTGTCTGCCCGACAGAGACGCTCTGCGAAGAGGCCTGCGTGCGCGAAGAGGCCGAAGGCAAGCCCGTCATCATCGGTCAGCTTCAGCGTTATGCGACCGATACGCTGATGGACAAGGGTGTGCATCCGTTCACCCGCGCCGCCCCCACGGGCAAATCCATCGCCGTTGTCGGGGCAGGGCCTGCGGGTCTGTCCTGTGCGCACCGACTTGCCATGAAAGGCCACGATGTCACCCTCTATGACGGTCGCGCAAAGGCAGGCGGTCTGAACGAATACGGGATCGCCTCCTATAAATCGACCAACGACTTTGCAGCGCGCGAGGTCGCTTGGCTCTTGGAAATCGGCGGCATCACCGTTGAGACGGGCAAGATGCTAGGGCATGATCTCACCCTTGATGGGCTGAAAGCCGACCATGATGCGGTGTTCCTCGCCGTTGGCTTGGGGGGCGTGAACGCTCTGCGCATCGAAGGCGAAGACCACGCGACCGCCGCCGTTGATTTCATCGAAGACCTTCGTCAATCCACCGACCTGACGACACTCCCCGTGGGTCGGAATGTGGTGGTGATCGGCGGCGGCATGACCGCCGTCGATGCTGCTGTTCAATCGAAACTGCTGGGCGCGGATACGGTGACAATCGCCTATCGCCGCAGCCGTGCTGAGATGGCGGCAAGCCCATTTGAACAAGACCTCGCCGCCGCCAAAGGTGTGCGCCTGATGTTCAACGTCATGCCGACCGCGATTGCCGATGGGGCGATCACGCTGGAATACACCGCGACAAAGGATGGCAAACTCTCTGGCACGGGCGAAACCGTGACCTTGCCCGCCGATCAAGTGTTCAAAGCCATCGGTCAGACCCTCACCACGGATGCTGGCCTCAAACTTGAGGGCGGTAAGATCGCCGTTGATGCCACAGGCCGTACGAGCCTCGCAGGGGTTTGGGCGGGTGGCGACTGTGCCACGGGTGGCGAAGACCTCACCGTAACGGCCGTCGCCGAAGGACGCGACGCCGCCGAAGATATCCACGCTGCAGTGATGGGAGCGTAACATGGCCGATCTAACGACAAACTTCTTGGGTATTACCTCTCCGAACCCGTTCTGGCTCGCCTCTGCGCCGCCGACCGACAAGGAATACAACGTTCGCCGCGCCTATGAGGCGGGTTGGGGCGGTGTCGTTTGGAAAACGCTCGGCTCCGAAGGCCCGCCCGTCGTGAACGTCTCTGGCCCGCGCTATGGCGCGATCTGGGGTGCGGATCGCCGTCTCCTCGGGTTGAACAACATCGAACTGATCACCGACCGCCCGCTGCAAACCAACCTCGAAGAAATCACCCGCGTGAAAAAGGACTACCCCGACCGCGCGTTGATCGTATCGCTGATGGTTCCTTGTGATGAGGACTCGTGGAAAGCGATCCTCCCGATGGTCGAGGAAACAGGCGCCGACGGGATCGAGCTGAACTTTGGATGTCCGCACGGCATGGCCGAACGCGGCATGGGCGCTGCCGTGGGGCAGGTGCCTGAGTACATCCAGATGGTCACGGAATGGTGCAAGAAATACTACTCCAAACCGGTGATCGTAAAGCTGACGCCGAACATCACCGACATCCGCAACCCCGCCCGCGCCGCCAAGGCAGGTGGCGCAGATGCGGTTTCCTTGATCAATACGATCAACTCGATCACCTCTGTGGATCTCGACCTGATGGCCCCGCAGCCGACCATCGGCGGCAAGGGCACCCACGGCGGCTACTGCGGCCCCGCAGTGAAACCAATTGCGATGAACATGGTGGCCGAAATCGCCCGCGACCCGCAGACCGCTGGCCTGCCCATTTCGGGCATCGGTGGTGTGACCACGTGGCGCGACGCGGCAGAGTTCATGGCGCTTGGCGCGGGCAACGTGCAGGTCTGCACCGCCGCGATGACCTATGGCTTTAAGGTCGTCCAAGAGATGATCAGCGGTCTGTCGGAATGGATGGACGACAAAGGCTATACCTCGACCGCCGACTTTATCGGCATGGCCACGCCGAACGTCACCGATTGGCAGTATCTCGACCTCAACTACGTCACTAAGGCTAAGATCGACCCAGATGCCTGCATCAAATGCGGCCGCTGCTACATCGCCTGCGAAGACACCAGCCACCAAGCGATCCTGATGAAAGAGGGCCGCGTGTTCGAAGTGGACGACAGCGAATGCGTCGCCTGTAACCTCTGCGTGGATGTCTGCCCCGTTGAGGACTGCATCACCATGGTCGAACTGCCCAAGGGCGAAATGGATGAACGCACAGGTCGCAAACGCGGAGACTATGCCAACTGGACGACCCACCCGAACAACCCCTCGGCGCAGGCTGCGGAGTAAGGAAAATCGTTGCGCGGCTGCCTGTTTCTTGGGCAAGTTGCCAGAAACCTGCCGCGCAACGGTTCAGAATTGGGCTTACGCTCGAAATTTTAGCACTTTGTTTTGATCAAAAAAGCGGTCAGCATGAGGATGCTTTTACCGCTTGGTCAAAAGAGACTCGGACATCAGGAGACAGGAATGGCTGCACTTACCGGCAATCTGACCGTAAATGGGGATCGACTTTGGGACAGCTTGATGGAGATGGCCAAGATCGGTCCAGGGATCGCCGGCGGATGTAATCGCCAGACCTTGACCGACGAAGACGCCGAAGGCCGCGCGCTGTTCAAATCGTGGTGCGATGCGGCGGGTCTGACGATGGGCGTCGATACCATGGGCAATATGTTCATGACCCGCGAAGGCACCGACCCTGATGCTCTGCCGATCTATGTGGGTTCTCACCTCGACACGCAGCCCACGGGCGGGAAGTACGATGGCGTTCTAGGCGTGCTCGGCGCGCTAGAGGCCGTTCGGACGATGAATGACCTTGGCATCAAAACCAAACACCCGATTGTCGTGGTGAACTGGACCAACGAAGAGGGCGCCCGTTTCGCGCCCGCCATGCTCGCTTCAGGCGTTTTCGCAGGGATGCACACGCAGGACTACGCCTATGCGCGGACCGACCTCGACGGCAAATCCTTTGGCGATGAACTCGCGCGGATCGGCTGGAAGGGCGACGAAGAAGTCGGCGCTCGCAAGATGCACGCCTATTACGAACTACACATCGAACAAGGCCCGATCCTAGAGGCAGAGGGCAAAGACATCGGTGTCGTTACCCATTGTCAGGGCCTGTGGTGGCTCGAATTCACCCTCACGGGCAAAGAGGCGCACACGGGCTCTACCCCGATGCCGCTGCGTGTGAACGCGGGCCTCGCCATGTCGCGCATTCTGGAAATGGTCCAAGAGGTCGCGATGAAAAACCAGCCCAATGCCGTGGGCGGTGTGGGCCAGATGCGGTTCTCTCCGAACTCGCGCAACGTGCTGCCGGGTAAGGTGGTCTTTACCGTCGATATCCGCACGCCCGATCAGGCCAAACTTGACGCGATGCGGGCCGAGATCGAAACCCGCGGCGCTGAAATCGCTGCCGAACTGGGCGTCGGTTGCTCGGTTGAGGCAGTTGGCCATTTCGACCCCGTCACCTTTGCCCCTGACCTCGTCACCAATGTCCGCAACGCGGCAGAGCGGTTGGGCTACAGCCATATGAACATCATCTCTGGCGCTGGGCATGACGCCTGCTGGGCCGCCCGTGTTGCCCCCGCGACTATGGTCATGTGTCCTTGCGTCGATGGCCTGTCGCACAACGAGGCCGAAGAGATCAGCCCAGAGTGGGCCAAGGCGGGCACAGATGTCCTGCTCCATGCCGTGCTCGAAAGCGCGGTCATCGTCGAATAAGAGGGAGATCAGACCATGACCACAGTCATCAAAAACGGCACCATCGTCACCGCCGACCTCACCTACAAGGCCGACGTCCAGATCGAGGGCGGCGTCATCACCGCAATCGGGCAAGGGCTCAAGGGCGATAAGGAACTGGATGCTACGGGCTGCTACGTCATGCCGGGTGGCATCGACCCCCATACCCACCTCGAAATGCCGTTCATGGGCACCTATTCCTCGGACGATTTCGAAAGCGGCACCCGCGCCGCGCTCGCTGGTGGCACGACGATGGTCGTCGACTTTGCGCTGCCATCACCGGGGCAGGGTCTCCATGATGCGCTGCAAATGTGGGACAACAAATCGACCCGCGCGAACTGTGACTACTCGTTCCACATGGCGGTTACATGGTGGGGCGAACAGGTCTTTAACGAAATGGAATCCGTGATCCGTGATCGCGGCATCAACACGTTCAAACACTTCATGGCCTATAAGGGCGCGTTGATGGTGAACGATGACGAAATGTATGCCTCGTTCCAGCGTCTCGCCGAACTGGGCGGCATCGCGATGGTGCACGCTGAAAACGGGGACGTTGTCGCCGAACTCTCGGCCAAGCTTTTGCGTGAAGGCAACACAGGCCCCGAGGCCCACGCCTATTCCCGTCCGTCTCAGGTCGAAGGCGAAGCCACGAACCGCGCGATCATGATCGCCGACATGGCGGGCGTGCCTCTCTACGTCGTGCACACCTCCTGCGAAGAAGCCCACGAGGCCATCCGCCGTGCCCGCATGAACGGCAAACGGGTCTGGGGTGAACCGCTGATCCAGCACCTGACACTGGACGAAAGCGAATACTTTAACCCCGACTGGGACCACGCAGCACGCCGCGTGATGTCCCCGCCATTCCGCAATAAGAAACATCAGGACAGCCTCTGGGCGGGCCTGCAATCTGGGTCGCTCTCTGTCGTGGCAACCGACCACTGCGCCTTTACCACGGATCAAAAACGCTATGGCGTCGGTGACTTTACCAAGATCCCGAACGGTACAGGTGGGCTCGAGGATCGTATGCCGATGCTCTGGACCCACGGGGTCAACACAGGTCGCCTAACGCCAAATGAATTTGTCGCTGTAACCTCAACAAATATCGCGAAAATTCTGAACTGCTACCCGAAAAAAGGCGCGGTTCTTGTCGGTGCCGATGCCGACCTCGTTGTCTGGAACCCAGAGAAAGAAAAGACTATCTCGGCCTCTTCGCAACAGTCGGCAATCGATTATAACGTGTTCGAAGGACAGACGGTGAAGGGCCTCCCACGTTTCACTTTGACCCGTGGACATGTGGCCATCCATGATGGTGAAATCCGCACCCAAGAGGGTCATGGCGAGTTCGTGAAACGCGGTCCAAACACCGCCGTGAACAAGGCCCTGTCCACGTGGAAAGAACTGACCGCACCGCGTCCTGTTGAACGCAGCGGCATCCCGGCAACGGGCGTTTAAGAAGAAAGAAGAAGACCTGATGAGTGTCATCGAAGCCAAAGGCCTCAACCTTACCTTTCAGACCAACGACGGGCCCGTTCATGCCCTTCGCGACGTCAACCTCACCATTGAGAAAGGCGATTTCGTTTCATTCATCGGGCCTTCGGGTTGCGGAAAAACGACGTTCCTGCGCTGCATCGCGGGGCTGGAACATCCCACGGGCGGCACGCTCTCTGTCAACGGCATGACCCCCGACGAGGCTCGCAAGGCGCGGGCCTATGGCTACGTGTTTCAGGCGGCGGGCCTTTATCCGTGGCGCACAATCGGCGGTAACATCCGTCTGCCGCTAGAGATCATGGGCTTTTCCAAAGAGGAGCAATCCCAGCGGGTGAAAAAGACGCTCGATCTTGTGGACCTCACAGGGTTCGAAAAGAAATTCCCGTGGCAGCTTTCTGGTGGGATGCAGCAGCGGGCGTCGATTGCCCGTGCTCTGGCCTTTGATGCCGACATTTTGTTGATGGACGAACCCTTTGGCGCACTCGACGAAATCGTCCGCGATAAACTTAACGAAGAGCTTTTGAAACTCTGGGCCCGCACGGAAAAAACCATCGGCTTCGTGACCCACTCTATCCCAGAGGCGGTCTATCTCTCGACCAAGATCGTCGTGATGTCGCCCCGTCCGGGTCGGATCACTGATGTGATCGAAAGCACCCTGCCGCGCGAACGTCCCTTGGATATTCGGGACAGCGCAGAGTTCATCGAAATCGCCCACCGCGTCCGCGAAGGCCTGCGTGCGGGGCATATTGATGACTAAGGTTGGCCCCATCCTGACTGTCGTCCTCGCGATCATGGCGCTCTGGTATGTCGCCTGTATCCCGATGAACGTGCAGGAAACCCTCACCGCTGCAGAACGGGCAGGGGCCGTAGTGACCCCCGACAACGCCCGCGCCCGCGCAGAGGTTGGACGGTTTTCCCTGATGCTGCAAAACACCGATACCCTAGCTGGGAGCTGGTCGGTCGAACGCGCCCGTCTACCCGCACCACATCAGATCGTGGCCGAGCTTTGGGATAGCACATGGACCGAAGAGGTCTATGGTCGCCGTGGCATCGTGAACTCGGGCAGCCTGTCGAATAAATCGCTGATCTATCATGGCTGGGTCACGCTCTCGGCGACCGTCGTTGGTTTCGCCATCGGCGCGGGCCTCGGCGTGCTGCTCGCGGTGGGTATCGTGCACAGCAAAACCATGGATATGTCGGTGATGCCTTGGGCGATTGTCAGCCAGACCATCCCGATTGTGGCGCTGGCCCCGATGATCATCGTCGTGCTTTATTCCTTTGGCATCCAAGGCCTGATCCCCAAGGCCGTGATCAGCGCCTATCTGTCCTTCTTCCCTGTCGTTGTCGGCATGGTCAAAGGTCTGCGTAGCCCTGATGCGATGCAGTTGGACCTCCTTCACACCTATAACGCGGGCCAAAGCGCGACCTTCTGGAAACTCCGCCTGCCGTCCTCGGTGCCGTATCTCTTTACCTCGCTCAAGGTCGGCATCGCGGCATCGCTCGTCGGTGCTATCGTCGGTGAACTGCCTGTGCAGCGCGGTGGGCTAGGCGCGCGCATGCTCGGCGGGTCGTATTACGGGCAGACCGAACAAATCTGGGCGGCGCTGTTCTTTGCCGCTGGCATGGCCGCGCTCTTGGTCGCGCTGATTGGCTGGGTTGAGGCCCGCACCCTCAAACGGATGGGAGTGCAGGCATGATCTACGTCCTCTTTGCCGCGCTGATCTGGGCTATGGGCTGGGGCCTAAACGCCGTGATCGCCAATGGTCGCGCCGCCAAAACGCCTGCCGCGCAAATCGGTGTTCCGCTGATTTTCGGGGCAACCGTTCTGATCATCTGGGAGCTTTTGGTCACGGGTCTGAACATCTCCGCCGTGATCCTGCCTGCCCCCACCGCCATCGCAGCGGCCTTTGGCGCAAACCTCGCGATCCTCTGGGGCGATTTCTTCCAGACCTTCGTCAAAGGCGCGTTCAGTGGTTATGTCATCGGCTGTGGCGCGGCCTTCCTCGTGGCGATTGTCGTCGACCGCTTTGATTTCCTGCGCCGTGGCCTTTTGCCCGTCGGGAACTTTGTCGCGGCCCTGCCCATCGTGGGCACCGCACCCATCCTCGTGATGTGGTTCGGCTTTGATTGGCAGTCCAAGGCCGCGGTCGTCGTGGTCATGGTGTTCTTTCCTATGCTGGTGAACACGGTCGCGGGTCTGCGTGATACGTCCACGATGCAGCGCGACCTGATGCGCACCTATGGCGCGTCCTACACTCAAACCCTTTTGAAACTCCGCATCCCTGCCGCCATGCCCTTTGTTTTCAACGGGCTCAAAATTGCGACATCGCTGGCGCTTATCGGCGCGATTGTAGCCGAATTTTTCGGCTCACCTGTTTTGGGGATGGGGTTTAGAATTTCGACATCGGTCGGTCAGTTGGCCCTTGATATGGTCTGGGCAGAGATCGTTGTCGCGGCAATTGCGGGCAGCCTGTTCTACGGGCTGGTCGCCAAGATCGAGCAATGGGTGACCTTCTGGCATCCATCGCAACGAAAACACTAACCGGCGCAAAAGTCGGATCACCACCAACAAGGAGTAACCCTATGAAGACCTATATGATCGGCGCAGTGGCCGCCCTTTGCACCGCCACCACAGCCTTTGCAGACGATGTGACGCTTCAGTTGAAGTGGGTCACCCAAGCCCAGTTCGCAGGCTATTACGTCGCGCTGGACCAAGGCTTTTACGAGGCCGAAGGGCTGAACGTGACGATCCTCGCAGGTGGCCCCGACATCGCACCGGGTCAGGTGCTCGCAGGTGGCGGCGCTGACGTGATGATCGATTGGTTGCCGTCGGCATTGGCGGCCCGCGAAAAAGGCCTGCCGATCGTCAACATCGCACAGCCCTATAAATCCTCGGGCCTCATGCTGACCTGCTGGAAAGACAGCGGCATCACGGGCCCCGCCGACTTCCCTGGTCACACCATCGGCGTTTGGTTCTACGGCAACGAATATCCGTTCCTGTCGTGGATGAGCCAAGAGGGTATCGCCACTGATGGTGGCGAGGGTGGCGTGACCGTCCTGAAGCAGGGCTTTAACGTTGACCCGCTCTTGCAGCGTCAGGCCGACTGTATCTCTACCATGACCTACAACGAATTCGGTCAGGTGCTTGAGGCTGGCGTTTCGCCCGACGAACTCGTCACCTTCAAATACGAAGACGTGGGCGTCGCAACCCTCGAGGACGGTCTATATGTCCTCGAAGAGAACCTGAACGATCCGGCCTTTGCTGACAAAATGGTCCGCTTTGTGCGTGCATCGATGCAGGGCTGGAAATGGGCTGAAGAGAACCCAGAAGACGCAGCTATGATCGTTCTCGACAACGACGAGACAGGCGCACAGACCGAAGAGCACCAAATCTATATGATGGGTGAAGTTGCGAAGCTGACCGCTGGTTCGAATGGCGCGCTGGATGTTGCGGACTATGAACGCACCGTTGCGACCTTGCTGGCTGGCGGTTCTGATCCTGTGATCACTGTTGAACCGTCGGGCGCATGGACCCATGCGATCACTGACGCAGCGCTTCAGTAAAACGAAAACGGGCAGGAGAGTGATCTCCTGCCCAACCTTTTATCCGCGTGATGCCTTTTCGGCGATGCCAGACTGCGACGTGCGTTTGTCCAGCTCTGCCTCAATATCAGCGAGCGTCACATCGCGGGCCGCACACATCACCAGCAGGTGATAGAGGCTATCCGCCGCTTCCCCGATCAGCTTTTCACGGTCGCCTTTGACCGCTTCAATGATCGCCTCCACAGCTTCTTCGCCAAACTTTTCAGCGCATTTTTCAGGGCCTTTGGAAAACAGTTTTGCCGTCCAAGAGCTCTCTGGGTCCGCGCCTTTGCGCGACTGGATGGTTTTATCGAGATCGTAAAGCGACATCAGAGCCTCACTGGAATGCCGGCAGCGGCCATGTGTTCTTTGGCCTCACCGATTGTGTAGGTGCCGAAGTGGAAGATCGACGCCGCAAGAACAGCCGACGCACCACCCTTGGTCACACCTTCAACAAGGTGATCAAGGTTCCCCACACCGCCCGACGCGATCACAGGAATATCCACCGCGTCCGAAATGGCTTTGGTCAGGGGCAAGTTAAAGCCCGCTTTGGTCCCGTCGCGATCCATTGAGGTCAGCAGGATTTCCCCTGCGCCTTTCTCCATCGCAGTGATCGCAAATTCGACCGCATCAATGCCCGTGGGTTTGCGTCCGCCGTGGGTGAAAATCTCCCAACGGCCAGGTTCAACGGTTTTCGCGTCAATCGCACAAACGATGCATTGTGACCCGAACCGCATCGCCGCGTCTGTCAGCACATCAGGGTCCGCCACAGCTGCCGAATTGAACGACACCTTATCCGCACCCGCCAACAAAAGCGCCCGAACGTCATTGTGCGTCCGAACACCGCCGCCCACCGTCAGGGGCATGAAACAGGCCTCAGCCGTGCGGGTCACCAGATCGAACATCGTGCCACGGTTTTCATGGGTCGCATGAATATCGAGGAAACACAGTTCGTCCGCACCTGCGGCGTCATAGGCCTTTGCGGCTTCGACGGGATCACCGGCGTCGATCAGGTCAACGAAATTGACGCCCTTGACCACGCGGCCATCAGCGACATCTAGGCAGGGAATGATACGGGTCTTTAGCATGACCTTTCCTTACGCGGGCAGGGCGCATCGGGCAAGTTGTCGTTTGCGCCGTGGTGTGAAATGGTCCGCACAAATAAGGAGAATACGAATGACATTCGCAAACTACCCGAGCCTAAAAGACAAAGTCGTTTTCGTCACAGGCGGTGCGTCAGGCATTGGTGCGGATATTGTGCGGGCTTTTGCAGCCCAAGGGGCGCAGGTTGGCTTTATCGATATTGATGAAGACGCGGCCATTAAACTGATGGACGAAGTCGACGGTGATCTGACCTTTGCAGCGGCAGACCTGACGGATATCGAGGCCCTGCGTGTGGCCTTTGCCGCGCTAGAGAACGAGGTCGGTTATGCAGACGTTCTGGTCAACAACGCTGCCCGCGATGACCGTCACGATTGGCGCGATGTAACGCCTGAATACTGGGACCAGCGTCAAGCGACGAACCTGCGCCATATGTTCTTTGCGATCCAAGCCGTGGCCGACGGCATGATCTCCAAAGGGGGCGGGTCGATCATCAACATGGGGTCAAACAGCTGGTGGGAAGCCGCAGGCGGTATGCCCTCTTACACCACCGCAAAGGCCGCTGTGCACGGTATGACCCGTGGCATGGCGCGTGACCTCGGCCCGCATCGCATCCGTGTGAATACCGTGGTTCCGGGTTGGATTATGACCGAACGGCAGAAGCAGCTTTGGGTCACGCCCGAAGGCATCGCGAAACACAAAGAGCGTCAGTGCCTGCCCGATCTGATCGATCCGATCTACGTTGCACGAATGGTACTGTTCCTTGCCTCTGACGACGCAAAGATGTGCACGGCGACGAACTACGTTGTGGATGCGGGATCGATTTAATCGATCACGCACGGCACATGGTTTCGGCGGTCTGAGCGAAGTTCTTGTAGCGCAGCCAAAACGCCTCGGTCGCGGGGTTATCGGATTGGCGCGTATCTTGGGCTTTTTGCGGATCGCCGAAGAGTTCCGCCGCGCGGGTCTGGTCCGACCCACGTAGGGTCTGGTTCGCCGCCCGCTGGATGCAGGAACACAGCGCAGGGTTCGCAGCGGTGCGGTGGCTCGACATACAAGCCTTCGAAATATCGCCAGACGCGCCCGATCGTCCACCACCACAGGACATCAGTGCCAAACAAGCCATTCCGGCCATCACAAAACGGACCATAAAAACCTCTGCCGATTAAACGCCCCACCCATCAACGTGGGCTTTGCTGGGCTGATTTGCCTCTCAGGTGCAGAGTGCCAGAGAGGGGGCCGAATGTCCACGCGGCATAAGGCTCAAACGAAAACAGGGCGCAAAACTGCGCCCTGTTCCGGTCCCGAAGGACATATTCGATCGGCGATTATGCCAGAGCGAGGTTCGAAGCCGACTCGCGACCGTCACGGCCGGATTCGATGTCGAAAGTAACCGCTTGACCGTCTTTCAGACCGGTCAGGCCAGCGCGCTCAACAGCAGAGATGTGAACGAAAACGTCGTTACGTGCGCCTTCAACTTCAATGAAGCCGAAGCCTTTGGTTGCGTTAAACCATTTTACGGTACCATTAGCCATGGTGTAGTTCCTTTATGTTAAGGCGCCCGCAAAACGCGACGCCGCCGGCAGCTCAACGTCGAATAGCTGGGCCGGGTAAGGAACAGTGTCGAAATTCAGATTGCATCCGCCGTGTAACAGAGTGTCCCCCTTTACGCAAACGAAAACGGGGACCGCCGTGGCGGGGCATCCTTGCCCGACCGTTTGCCCGCTCTAGTTCAGCCAAGTTGGCGCCTTGACTGCAAATGAAAGTCCGCTGCCTTTTGAAACCAAAGCGAGCGGTCTAAAGAAATGCGGGGCACATGATTTTCCAAATTCTCGAAGTAGTCCTGCCCATCTTCATAATCATCTTGGTAGGATTTATTTACAGCCGTGCGGTAAAGCCCGATTTGTCTGGCATTAACCGCATGATCGTCGATATCGCGCTACCCGTTTTAATTTTCACGTCGCTCTCGAATAAAGACTTCGATCCGCTGTCAGCGGCGATGTTTGCAATGGCCTCTGTGCTGCTCATCCTCGCCAGTGGTTTGTTGGCCTACCCCTTCGCTCGGTTCTCGGGTGCAAATTGGCGATCCCTTTTGCCCTGCGTCATGTTCGGCAATGTCGGACCCGTTGGTATTCCGTTGATCGTGCTCGCTTTTGGGCCAGAAGGACTCCCGATTGCGGTGGTTTTACTGGTCCTATCGAACATCCTCCATTTCACAGTCGGAGCAGGTGTGATGAGTGGTCGAACCCATTGGCGGATCGTGTTCACCAATCCTCTGGTTTGGGCGACGGTTACGGGAATAGCCGTTTCACAGTTTGGTCTGACCTTCCCGAAATGGGTGGATACACCGCTGACGATGATCGGGAATATCCTTGTTCCGACGATGCTCTTGTCACTCGGTGCGCGGCTGGCCACCAGTGCAATCAGCGATGTCGGGGTAGGCGTGCGCGGCACCGCACTGACCACGCTGGCGCGGATTTTTGCTTGCTACATCATACTGTTGTTCATTCCGCTCGAAGGGATCGAACGCGGCGCGCTGATCCTGTTTGCCTGTCTACCGTCCGCTGTGTTCAACTACATGCTCGCCGACAAATACGATGCAGAGCCCAACAAGGTCGCCTCCATGGTCGTCACAGGTCATTTCGGCAGTCTGATCGTTTTGCCTTTCGGGCTATGGCTGGCCTTGATGTGACGATGGGGCCGAAAATTCTGCGGTGGAGGGCGATCAGAAATGACGCCCTAACCGCCGCAAATGCAAAAAGTTTTGTGCTTGCAAAATTAGACCTAACTATTCACCAATTCCAAGAATTCGAATGAGGGAGGATGTCGATGACAAAGGTAGCATTTTTAGGGCTTGGCGTGATGGGTTACCCGATGGCGGGCCATTTGCAGGCCAAGGGGCATGACGTCACCGTCTATAACCGCACCGCGGCCAAGGCCGAAAAATGGGTCGCCCAGCACGGCGGCGCGATGGCAGCCACCCCGCGCGAAGCGGCTGAGGGTGCGGACATCGTATTCGCCTGCGTTGGCAACGATGACGATCTGCGCGGCGTCTGCACAGGCGCTGATGGTGCCTTTGCGGGCATGTCAATGGGCGCGATTTTTGTCGACCACACCACCGTGTCTGCCGCTGTGACACGCGAGCTGTTCGCCGCGGCTGAGGCGCTCGGCCTCGGGTTTGTGGACGCGCCCGTTTCGGGTGGACAGGCGGGTGCCGAAAATGGCGTCCTGTCGGTCATGTGCGGCGGTGTTCAGGCGCAATATGACACGGCTGAACCTGTGATTGCCTCTTACGCGCGCATCTGCCGGCGCATCGGCGACTCTGGCGCGGGTCAGATGACCAAGATGTGCAACCAGATCGCCATCGCAGGCCTCGTTCAGGGTCTGTCAGAGGCGCTGCATTTCGCGGAAAAAGCAGGCCTCGACGGGGCATCCGTGGTCGAAGTGATCAGCCAAGGCGCTGCGGGCAGCTGGCAAATGTCAAACCGTTACCAAACCATGATCGACGACCATTTCGAACATGGCTTTGCCGTGGATTGGATGCGCAAGGACCTTGGTATTTGTCTGTCGACTGCAGATGAAACAGGGGCGAGCCTGCCCGTCACAGCGCTGGTCGATCAATTTTATAAGGACGTTCAAAAAATGGGCGGCGGACGTTGGGATACGTCATCGCTCATCAAACGTCTTCGTGCGGCGGGGTAATCGCTCGCGTCACATGTAACGAAACGAACCGCCGCGCCCCACGAAGGAGACGACCGTGACCAAGCCGAAACTGCTGATTACGCGTAAACTACGACCCGACGTGGAGGCGCGCGCGGCGCGTGACTATGATGTGACCTTTAACCCCGAGGACCGTCTGTTCACGCGCGATGAATTGATCGCGGCCTGTCGCACCGTTGACGCCGTTTTGCCCTGCCATTCCGAACTTTTCAGCGCCGATGTGATCGCTGAGATCGGCGCGGGGCTAAAGATCATCGCCAACCATTCGGTCGGCACCGATCACGTCGACCTTACTGCTGCTAAAGCGGCGGGCATTGTCGTCACAAACACCCCTGATGTGCTGTCGGATGCGACCGCTGAAATCGCGATGCTCTGCATGCTCGGCGCTGCGCGGCGCGGGGCCGAAGGGGACGCGATGGTGCGTTCTGGTCAGTGGAATTTCTGGTCGCCCGCCTTCATGGTTGGGCGTCAGGTGACCTCCAAACGGTTTGGCGTTCTGGGCATGGGGCGGGTCGGCCAAGTCACCGCTGAACGGGCGCGCGGGTTTGGAATGGAAATCCATTACCACAACCGCCGTCGTCTGCCCGAACACCTCGAAAAAGGGGCGATCTACCACGACACCATCGAAGGCCTTTTCGCCTGTTCGGATGTGTTGAGCCTTCATTGCCCATCCACGGCTGAAAACGCTGGAATCATCAACGCTAAAACCCTCGCGCTTTTGCCAGATCGGGCGATCTTGGTGAACACGGCGCGGGGCGCATTGGTTGATGAAACCGCTCTCATTGACGCTTTGACGTCAGGTAAATTGTTCGCGGCAGGGTTGGATGTTTTCCAAACAGAGCCGGGCGGAAACCCAAAGCTCGCTGCCTTGCAGAATATATTCATGTTGCCGCATATTGGCTCGGCAACCGAAGAGACACGGGATGCCATGGGCTATCGTGCACTCGACAATCTGGACGCCTATTTCAAGGGTGCAGAGCCCCATGACCGCGTGGCATAGTATTAAAAATAAAGGATAATCGTTTCTTTTTCATTTCGATTTCCATCTGGTGGAAAAGATAAATTTATTTGCTTGATTTTGATGAAAGGCCTTCTACCGTATTAGATAGATTAACGACACATGATGTGTCCGAAATCGTCTGGGAGGACATCAATGACTAAGAAAACTGACACTGCGCGTTTGTCGCGCCGTTCCTTTATTCGTACCGGTGCCCTAGGTGGTTCGGCTGCTGCCGCAACCGTTCTGGCGGCTCCGCCGGTATTGGCCCAATCTCCGATCGTAATGAAAATGCAGACATCTTGGTCTGCGTCGGACATCTGGATGGATTTCGCGCGCGAATACGTTGACCGCGTTGAGGCTATGTCCGGTGGCCGCATTAAGATCGACCTTCTGCCCGCAGGCGCAGTTGTTGCCGCGTTCCAGGTGATGGACGCTGTGCATGACGGCGTTCTCGACGCTGCGCACACTGTGCCCGTGTACTGGTACGGTAAATCCAAAGCGGCGTCGTTCTTCGGAACCGGCCCTGTTTTCGGTGGCTCTGCTACAACAATGCAGGCCTGGTTCTATCAGGGTGGCGGCGCAGAACTGTATCGCGAACTGACCCAAGATATCCTCGGCCTGAACGTCATCGGTATGATGGGTATGCCGATGCCTGCACAGCCGTTCGGCTGGTTCAAACAGGAAGTGAACACTGTTGCTGACCTCAACGGCTTTAAATACCGTACTGTGGGTCTGGCTGCTGACCTTCTGCAGAGCATGGGTATGTCTGTTGCACAGCTTCCGGGCGGCGAAATCGTTCCCGCAATGGAGCGTGGCGTGATCGACGCGTTCGAATTCAACAACCCGTCGTCGGACCGTCGTTTCGGTGCGCAGGACGTAGCTAAGAACTACTACCTGTCGTCCTATCACCAGGCGTCGGAATCGTTCGAATTCCTCTTCAACAAAGACTTCATGGAAGACCTGCCAGAAGACCTGCAGGCCATCCTCAAGCACGCAGTTGAAGCGTCGTCGACCTCGAACACCGCTCTGGCGATGCGCGAATACTCCAAAGACCTTGCAGAACTTCAGTCGGATGAGGGCGTCACCGTCCACCGTACGTCCAAAGAAATTCTCGCGGGTCAGTTGGCCGCTTGGGACACGCTGATTGCTGATCTGGAAACGGATGAGTTCAACGCACGTGTCATGGAAAGCCAGCGTGCTTGGACCGAAAAAGTTGCGTACTATGAACTGATGAACGCACCTGACCTCGGCCTCGCATATGACCACTATTTCCCGGGTAAGCTGAAGCTCTGATCATCAGCAAAAAGGCGCGGGGGACCGCGCCTTTTTCACCTAGGATTGGTCCGGACTGGAGTTACGAATGCTAAAATATATCCGATTTGCCGATACTTTATCTGCGTGGTTCGGCAAGGCTTTTGGATGGCTGATCATCCTGATGACCCTTGGCATGAGCTACGAGGTCTTCGTTCGGTATCTGTTGAACAGCCCCACACCGTGGTCGCTGGACATCAGCTTTATCATGTATGGGACGTTGTTCATGATGGGCGGCGCCTACACCCTGTCGCGTGGCGGGCACGTGCGCGGCGACTTCCTCTACCGGCTGTGGCGGGAACGGACTCAGGCGATTGTCGACCTGACACTCTACATCCTGTTCTTCTTCCCCGGTATCCTCGCGCTCATCTTTTCGGGCTGGAAATACGCAAGCCGGTCGTGGAGCTACACTGAGGTTTCTGTGAACAGCCCCGCAGGCATTCCAATCTATCAGTTCAAAACTGTGATCGTTGCGGCAGGCCTTTTGCTCTTGATCCAAGGTATCGCGCAAGTGTTCCGCTGCATCATCTGCATCAAAGAGGGCAAGTGGCCCCCGATGGCGTCGGACGTAGAGGAAACTGAAACCCTACTTATGAAACAGGCATCTGAGGGCAAATAATCAGGTCCCCATCTGGCTGAGACCTACTCATCTGCCGTCCTATTACTGGAGTTCACACCGTGACCGATCCGCAAATCGCTCTTACCATGCTGGGCATCTTTATTGCCTGCGTGTTTTTGGGCTTCCCGATTGCCTATACGCTCATGGCGATTGGCCTAGGCTTTGGCTACTACGCCTATTTTGACGCTGACCGCATGTGGCGCAGCTTTAACCGACTGACCGAAGACGCTGGTTGGTGGGACTCGACCTCTCTCTGGCTAGAGGGGTTCTATAACAACCGTATCTTCGACCTCTTCATCAACCAAACCTACTCAGTCATATCAAACGAAGTTCTCACGGCGATCCCGCTGTTCCTCTTTATGGGCTACATCGTGGAACGCGCGAACATCGTTGATAAGCTGTTCAGCACGCTTGCACTCGCATCGCGCAACATTCCGGGTTCGCTCGGCGTGGCCGCTCTGATCACCTGTGCGCTCTTTGCGACCGCAACGGGTATCGTGGGCGCGGTTGTGACCCTGATGGGCCTCTTGGCGCTGCCGCAGATGCTCAAGATGCGCTACGATCACAGCTTTGCGGCTGGCATCATCTGTGCGGGCGGTACGCTGGGTATTCTGATCCCGCCGTCGATCATGCTGATCGTGTACGCAGCATCGTCGGGTGTTTCGATCGTACGCCTCTACGCTGCGGCTCTGCTGCCGGGTCTCGTGCTGGTTGGCCTCTACATCACTTACATCGTTGTGCGGTCGGTCCTGAACCCGAAACTCGCGCCGAAACCGACCAAGGACGAACTGCCAGAAGTTCCGACAGGCAAGATGCTCTGGATGCTGGCGACCAGCTTCCTGCCTCTTGCGCTCCTGATCCTCTCGGTTCTTGGTTCCATCCTCTTTGGTCTGGCAACCCCGACCGAGGCAGCCTCTATCGGTGCGCTGGGTGGTATGGTTCTGGCGATTGCCTACCGTGCGATGACCTTTGATCGTCTGCGCGAAAGCGTCTATCTGACCGTCCGCACCACCGCGATGGTGTGCTGGCTGTTCGTTGGCTCTTATGTGTTCTCGGCTGTGTTCAGCTACTTGGGCGGTGAGCAGGTGATCGCAGAGTTTGTGACCCACCTCGATCTGACACCGATCCAGTTCCTTATCATCGCTCAGTTGATCATCTTCCTTCTCGGCTGGCCGCTGGAATGGTCCGAAATCATCATCATTTTCGTACCAATCTTCCTGCCGCTTCTGCCGATGTTCGGGATTGATCCGCTGTTCTTTGGTGTGCTCGTGGCGCTGAACCTTCAGACCAGCTTCTTGACCCCACCAATGGCGATGAGTGCGTACTACCTCAAAGGTATCGCTCCGCCGCAGGTCAAACTGCTCGAGATCTTCAAGGGCGTGCTGCCGTATTGCGGTATGGTCGTGATAGCCATGTTACTCATGTACACCTTCCCGCAGATTGTCTTTAGCCTACCGGATGCCGTCTATGGTCCGCAGCGCTAAGATACAGGCCATACTCGGTTTGGGGGCGGTCGCTTTGCGCGACCGCCTCGCATCGGGTGAATTCACGGCCGTCGATGTGGTCGAGGCCTGCCTTGACCGCATTACCGAATATGAACCGCAGGTTGGCGCTTGGGCGTGGCTCGATGGCGATCACGCCATTCAACAGGCGCAGCGTCTGGATCAATGGCGGCAAATGGGACGTCCCTTGGGTCCGCTTCATGGGCTACCTGTTGGTCTCAAAGACATCATCGACACCAAAGGCATCCCGACCGAAAACGGAACCCCCATCGACGCGGGTCGTGTCCCGTCCGAGGATGCTTGGATCGTCGCACGCCTGCGGGCTGCGGGTGCGATCATCTTGGGCAAAACGGTCACGACTGAGGCTGCGTTCATGCACGCGGGCAAAACCCGCAACCCACATAATCCCGATCACACCCCCGGTGGGTCATCCTCTGGCTCTGCTGCGGCTGTCGCGGCGGGCATGGTGCCTTTCGCCATCGGCACGCAAACGGGCGGCTCTGTCATTCGGCCCGCTTCGTTCTGCGGGATCGTTGGGTTCAAACCCACCTTTGGCCTCATCCCGCGCACGGGTATCCTGCCGCAATCGCCACACCTCGATACCGTTGGCGTCTTTGCCCGCTCCGTCGAAGATTGCGCGCTGTTGACTGAGGTCATCGCAGGCCATGACCCGCTGGACCGCGCGACGTCCCCAGTTCCAATGCCACGGATGCTCGACGTGGCGTTGTCGAAACCACCCGTGCTGCCCGACTTTGCCTTGGCCCGTATCCCGGGATGGGATCAGGCTGATCCGCAAATGACCGCCGCCATCGAAGAACTGGTCGACCTCTTGGGCGACAAATGCATTGATGCCCCGCTGCCCGAACTGAGCCAAGCCGCGAAAACCCGCGAGCTGATCAACTTCGCTGAAATGGCGAAATGCTACTACCACTTGGAGGCCCGTGGGCGGGATCAACTGTCGGACAAACTCCGCACAGCCATCGACAAGGGCAAAGACGTCATGGCCCGCGACTACATCTCTGCGCTCGACTGGCGCGAGGTGTTGAACGCTGGGTTCGAGGCGATCTTTAACCGTGCAGACGCGATCATCTGTCCTGCCGCCCTCGGCCCTGCGCCCGAAGGGTTAGAGGACACAGGTAACCCGATCTTTAACGGGCTCTGGACCTTGGCAGGGATGCCCAGCGTCACGATCCCGCTCTTTGTCGCGGAAAACGGAATGCCAATGGGGGTCCAGCTTGTTGGTCGTCGCAATGATGATGCGCGGCTCTTGCGGACAGCCAAATGGCTCAACTCACATATAGAAACACTCGAAACAGGGAACTGAGACTATGAACAATACGATTGCTGTATTTGCGTTTTTGGTGGTCATCGCCTTCTTGTCGATCCTTGTGATCCATGTCCCGCGCGTTGACTTGATATCAGTGATTGCAATCACGGTGGCACTGGGCCTTTGGGACCTCTACACCACCTGCTTTGCCAAAAAGAGCTAAGCACATAAAAAACGGGCGGCCCTAGAGCCGCCCGTTTTCGTTTAACTATCTGACCTCAGAGCGTGGCGAGGAAGTGATCAATGCCCGCCTGTGCGACCTCGCGGTCTTGGGCTGGGGTGCCTGACGACACACCGATGCCGCCCACAACGTCCCCGTCTACGATGACGGGCAAGCCCCCACCGACGACCATCAAACGACCCCCGATTGCAGAGTCGATGCCATAGGTCGGACCACCGGGTTGGCTAATCGCGCCGTAATCATGCGTCGCCTTTTTCGCCGCCGACGCGGTAAAGCTCTTGTCGATGGCGATAGTGATCGACGTGACCTTGCCGCCGTCCATCCGTTCAAAAGCCACCAGATTGCCGCCTTCGTCTGTGATCGCGATGCACATCGGAACGCCAATCTCACTCGCTTTGGCCCGCGCACCCTCAAGGAGGATGCGCGCGTCGTTCAGGTCTAGTCGCTTAATAAGTTGCATGACGCTCTCCGATCACTTCGCAGCAGCTTTGACGCGCAGGCGCGCCTTATACAGAAGCGGCTCAGTGTAGCCCGACGGCTGCGAAATACCTTCGAGCACCAGCGCCCGCGCCGCATTGAACGCTTCGCCATCGAACGACGGTGCCATTGGTTTGTATGCCGGATCGCCCGCGTTCTGCGCGTCTACCTTCGGTGCCATACGGCGGAATGCCGCTTCGACCTGATCAACGGTGCAGATGCCATGCTCGATCCAGTTGGCGAGGTATTGCGACGAAATACGCAAGGTCGCACGGTCTTCCATCAGGGCCACATCGTCGATGTCAGGCACTTTGGAACAGCCGATGCCCTGATCAACCCAACGCACCACATAGCCTAGAATGGACTGGCAGGCGTTGTCCAACTCGCGGGTCACATCCTCGTCCGACACATTGCGGCCGATCATGACAGGCGGTGTCAGCAGCGCGTTCTGCGAGGCATGGTCACGCGACCGCAGCTCGTTTTGAACCTCGGACACATTCACATGGTGGTAATGCGTCGCGTGCAGGGTCGCAGCGGTGGGCGAGGGGACCCAAGCGGTGTTGGCACCCGCCTTCGGATGGCCGATTTTCGCCTTGAGCATATCCGCCATATCGTCCGGACGCGCCCACATGCCTTTGCCGATCTGCGCCTGACCCGTGAGTCCAGCCGCCAGACCCGTGTCCACGTTGCCGTTCTCATAGGCACCGAGCCACGAGCTCCCCGCCATTTCACCACGCGGGATCACAGGGCCCGCCTGCATCATCGTGTGGATCTCATCGCCCGTACGGTCGAGGAAGCCGGTGTTGATGAACACGCAGCGCGTCTTAACCGCGTTGATACAAGCCGCGAGGTTCGCCGAGGTGCGGCGCTCTTCGTCCATGATGCCGAGCTTTACGGTATCGCGCGGCAGGCCGAGCATATCCTCAACCCGACCATAGAGCGTGTTAGCAAAGGCAACCTCTTCGGGGCCATGCATCTTTGGCTTCACGACATAGACCGACCCGCTGCGCGAGTTTCGCATCCCGTCGGTCTTCGCCAAATCGTGCATCGCGCAAGCCACGGTGATCACCGCGTCCATGATGCCTTCGGGGGTTTCTTCGCCGTTCATCAGAACCGCGTTGTTGGTCATCAGGTGACCCACGTTGCGCACCAGCATCAGCGCACGACCGGGGTGGGTGACGGCCTCACCGTTCGGTGCCGTATAGGTCACGTCATCGTTCAGACGACGGGTCATGACCTTACCGCCCTTGTCAAAGCTCTCTTCCAGCGTGCCTTTCATCAGGCCCAGCCAGTTCGCATAGACAACGCATTTGTCCTCAGCGTCGACAGCCGCGACAGAGTCCTCGCAGTCCTGAATGGCGGTCAGTGCGCTTTCCAGACGGATATCCGAAATGCCAGCAGGATCAGTCGCACCAATCGCGCTCTCACGGTCGATCTTAATCTCGATCAGCAGGCCGTTGACGCGCAGCATCACATCGCCATTCGCACGGTAGCCCGCGTATTGGCTCGCGTCTTTCAGAGTGGTCGCAGCACCACCAACGGTGATCGACAGAGCCTCACCTGCGTCCAGCGCCTCAACATTCGCCCACGACCCATTGGCCAGCGGTGCAACCTGATCCAGATGCGCACGCGCCCAGGCAACAACCTTTGCGCCGCGCTCAGCGTCATAGCCTTTGCCAGCGGGCTTTCCTTCGATCGCGTCCGTGCCGTAGAGCGCATCATAGAGCGAACCCCAACGTGCGTTCGCCGCGTTCAGCGCAAAGCGTGCATTCATCACAGGCACAACCAGCTGCGGACCCGCAATGCTTGCGATCTCTGGGTCTACATTTTCGACCTTGATCTCGAACGGTGCAGGTGCGGGCTGAAGATAGCCGATCTCGCGCAGGAAAGCGTTCGCCTCTTCGACGTCAAAGTCCTTTCCCTTCTGCGCCTTATACCACGCATCGATCTGCGCCTGCAGGTCCTCGCGCTTTTCAATCAACGCGCGGTTCACGGGCACGAGGTCTTTGAGAAGGGCGGAATACCCATCCCAGAATGCATCAGCATCAATGCCAAGCAGGATTTCGTTTTCAATGAGAGCCGCCAGATCAGCAGACACCTCAAGTTCAGAGCGTTTTACATAAGTCATAGCGGCCTCCATTTTTTAAAAATGTAGACCGAGGGCAGGCGGGGTGTTAACCATCGACGAAATAGTTTTTCACGATGCGGAAAATGTCGATGAAACAGAAAGTCGGATCAGTTCAATCGGTGCAGCGGGCCATGACCCTGCTCAAGGCCCTTGCGGCCTCGGATGAAGGTCACCGTGTCAGCGACCTTGCCAAGGGTGCGGGCCTCGCTGTGTCCACCACCCACCGTCTGTTGACCACGCTTGAGATCGACAACTTTGCCTACTTCGATCCAGAGCGTGCGCTTTGGCATATCGGGCGCGAGGCCTACTCTGTCGGGTCGGCATATGTACAGAAATATAACTTCGTCACACCGGCCTTGCCCTACCTGCGCAAACTGCGGGACGAGACACGCGAAACCGCGAATCTCGGCGTGCTGGACGGTGAGCAAATTGTTACTATTTCTCAAGTAGAAAGCCGCGAAATCGTCCGCGCTATTTCCCCTACGGGCGGGCGCGTTCCGGCCTTTTGTTCGGGCATGGGAAAGGCCATTTTGGCCACGTGGTCAGACAATCAAATCGAACGCTTCGCAGAGCGGGCAGGGTTCCACCCAATGACCCCTCGGTCGCACCGAAACCTCGATACTTTAATGACCGAAATTCGCCACATCCGCGAGGTCGGATATGCCGTTGACGACGAAGAACACGCCGCGGGTCTGCGCTGCGTCGCGGCGGTGGTTCTGTCGCGGGCAGAGGATGCTGTCTGCGCGATTTCCGTCTCCGCACTCTCCTCGCGTCTTTCCCCTGATCGCATCAGCGAAGTCGGCGTTCGCATCCGCGATATGGCACAATCATTGACAGAATCGCTGCGCGGAACCGCATAATCACCCACTTTTCCACTAGATGGAAAAACTGGAAAAAGTGCGTTGGTCTTTCCGCGTTTCGGCCTATTGTTAAGTCAGGGAGGACGAACCGATGGACATGCCAATTCCAAGCGCAGAGATTTTGTCGCGCCGCGCAGATCATATAGCCGCGCTCAAATCCGTGGTGCCTGCGGACCGCGTGATTGAGGACGTGATTGGCCTGCGTGCCTACGAATGTGACGCACTCACCGCCTATCGCTGCACGCCCCTCGCCGTGGTTCTGCCCTGCAACACCGAAGAGGTCGCCGCCGTCCTGAAACTCTGCCATGACCGCGGTATTCCTGTTGTCCCACGCGGTGCGGGCACCTCGCTAGCCGGTGGGTCGCTACCGACTGCGGACGCTGTCGTCGTGGGTGTCGCCCGCCTGACGGACGTGCTCGAAGTCGACTACGACGACCGCATCATGCGCATCCAAACGGGCCGCACGAACCTCTCTGTCACCGCCGCAATCGAAGAGGACGGCTGGTTCTACGCCCCCGATCCATCGTCGCAGCTCGCCTGCGCGATCTCTGGCAACATCGGCATGAACTCGGGCGGGGCGCATTGCCTCAAATACGGGGTGACGGTGAACAACCTGTTGGGTCTGCGGATGGTGCTGATGGACGGCACGATCATCGACCTTGGCGGCGCACATATGGACGCGGGCGATATCGACCTTCTGCCCGTGGTCTGCGGCGCCGAAGGCCAGTTGGGTATCGTGACCGAAGCCACGCTCCGCATTCTGCCTAAACCCGAAGGCGCACGCCCTGTTATGGTGGCCTTTGGTTCCTCCGCCGTCGCGGGCGCTTGCGTGTCCGACATCATTCAGGCAGGCATCGTCCCCGTCGCCATCGAATTCATGGACCGCCCCTGCATTGAAGCCTGCGAAGCCTTCGCCAAAGCGGGCTACCCCGATTGCGAGGCGCTCTTGATCATCGAGGTCGAAGGTTCTGACCGCGAAATCGACCATCAACTTGCCCTGATCCGCGAGATTGCCGAACGCCATAACCCTGACGAAATCCGCGAAAGTCGTTCCGCCGATGAATCCGCCCGTATCTGGTTAGGCCGTAAATCGGCCTTTGGCGCGATGGGTCAGATCAACGATTACATGTGCCTCGACGGCACGATCCCTGTGTCCGAACTGCCCTACGTCCTCGAACGGATTGGCGAACTGTCCAAGGAATACGGCCTCGGCGTTGCGAACGTATTCCACGCGGGCGACGGCAATATGCACCCGCTGATCCTCTTTGATGCGAACAAACCCGGTGACCTCGAACGGTGCGAGGCGATGGGCGCTGATATCCTCCGCCTCTGCATTGAGGTTGGCGGCTGTCTCACGGGCGAACATGGCGTTGGCATCGAAAAACGTGACCTCATGCACGCGCAGTTCAACGCCCAAGACCTAGAGGCGCAGATGATCGTTAAGGATGTGTTTGACCCGAAATGGCTCTTGAACGCGGCAAAAGTATTTCCGCTTGATGCGTCAGAGGCCCGCCGCGCATGACCCAAACGACATTCACCCCGACGACCGAAGGCGAACTGTCCGACATCATCGCGTCTGCCTCTGGGCCGTTCGACATCGTCGGCGGCGGCACGCGCCATACGCCTGCGGGCCATCAGCGTCTTTCGACCGCTGGGCTATCGGGCGTGCGCCTTTATGAACCTGGTGCACTGACCCTCGTGGCTGGAGCAGGGACCACGATGGCAGAGATAAACGCGCTCTTGGCCGACAACGGTCAGCGTCTGCCATTTGAGCCAATGGATCACCGCGCGGTTCTTGGCACCACAGGCGAACCAACACTCGGCGGGATGATCGCGCTGAACCACTGCGGCCCGCGCCGCGTTCAGGCAGGGTCGGCTCGTGATATGCTCTTGGGCCTGCGGTTTGTCGACGGCAGCGGGCGCATCGTGAAAAACGGTGGCCGCGTGATGAAAAACGTGACGGGCTATGACATTGCCCGCCTTCATTGCGGGGCGCGTGGAAAACTCGGCGTGATGACCGAAATCTCGCTCAAGGTGCTGCCGCTGCCCGAACGCACCGCCACTATGGCACTGGCCGAACCATCACCCATCGCAGCGGTTGCGGGCTTGTCCAAAGCGCTAGGTTCCCCGTTCGAGGTTAATGGGGCCGCATGGCATCAGGACCGTATTCTCCTTCGGATAGAAGGGTTTAACGACTCCGTCAGCTACCGCGCCGACCAACTCGCGCGCCAGTTACCAGGTCTCACCCTCGTCGATGAAAACCCATGGGATGATCTGCGCGACGCGCGTTTTGCGGCCACCACAGATCGCGACATCTGGCGCGTGTCCCTGCGGGCCAGCAATGGCGCGAAAGCGGCTGAGCGTCTGATGGGCATGGGCGTCGATGTGACCTTGGACTGGGGCGGTGCGCTCCTCTGGGCGAGCACGGATAACGGCTTTGACCTGCGTTCCGCCCTCGGCGGACTGCACGGACACGCCACGCGTCTGCGCGGGGCAGGGGATGCGCCCGCGCTCGAACCCGCCGCTGACGGCGTTGCCCAACTGACCACTGCATTGCAAAAAGCCTACGACCCACGCGGGTTGTTCAACGGGTGATCCATGAAAACTGAATTCACAGCAGAACAGCTCGCCATTCCCGCCATCGCGCGGTCTAACGAAATCCTGCGGTCTTGCGTCCATTGCGGGTTCTGCACGGCGACCTGTCCGACCTATCAAATCCTTGGCGACGAAATGGATAGCCCTCGTGGGCGTATCTACCTGATCAAGGATATGCTGGAAAACAACCGCCCTGCGGACGCGGAAACGGTCAAACACATCGACCGTTGTCTCGGCTGTCTGGCTTGCATGACCACTTGCCCGTCGGGGGTGCATTACGCGCACCTTTTGGACCACGCCCGCAGCCATATTGAGGCGACGTATAAGCGCCCGCTCTTTGATCGGGTGCTGCGTTGGACGCTGGCGCGGATCATTCCATACCCGTCGCGGTTCCGCCTCGCACTGCGTGCGGCCCGTATCGGTCGCTTCCTCGGCCCGCTTATGCCTGACCCACGTCTACGCGCCATGCTCGCGTTGGCCCCTGACCGCATCGTGCCGCCCGCCGATCACGACCGCCCGCAAACCCACGCGGCCCAAGGCGCGGCTCGGAAACGCGTAGCCCTGATGACGGGCTGTGCGCAAAAGGCGCTCGATTCAGAGATCAACGCCGCCACCATCCGTCTCCTGACCCGCCTCGGCGTCGAAGTGGTCATTCCAGAGGGCGAAGGCTGCTGCGGTGCCATCGTCCACCACATGGGCCGCGAGTCCGAGAGCCACAGCTTTGCCCGTCAGAACATTCGGACTTGGGCGCGTGAGATGGATGGCAAAGGGCTCGACGCGATTATCATCAACACCTCGGGCTGCGGCACCACGGTCAAGGACTACGGCCACACCTTCCGCAACACCGATCTGGCCGAAGATGCCGCACGTGTGTCAGGCATCTGCCGCGACATCACCGAATTCCTCGCCACGCTAGACCTGCCCGAACAGCCCAAACAAAACATGCGCGTGACCTACCACGCGGCCTGTTCGCTCCAGCACGGTCAAAAGGTCAAAGACGCGCCCAAGGCGCTCTTGACCCGCGCAGGGTTCGACGTGGCAACGCCCAAGGACTCCCACCTCTGCTGTGGGTCTGCAGGCACCTACAACCTCTTGCAGCCCGAAATCGCGAATGAACTCAAGGCTCGCAAGCTGGCGACGATCAACGACACGAAACCCGACGTGATCGTGGCAGGCAACATTGGATGCATGACCCAGATCGGATCAGGCGCAAACGTGCCCGTGTTCCACACCGTCCAACTGCTCGACTGGGCCTACGGCGGACCAAAGCCAGAGTAGGGGACTACTCTGGCCTTTTTACCCGTTTACCCGCGTCCGATGAACGGCATCGCGGTCGCCATGATGGTCATGAACTGAACGTTCGTCTCGAGCGGCAGTCCCGCCATATACATCACGCTCGTCGCGACTTGCGCCACGTCCATCGTCGGCTCGACCTTGATCGACCCATCCGCCTGCGCAATGCCCTTGGTCATCGGTGCAGCCATTTCCGTCAGCGCATTGCCGATGTCGATCTGACCGCAAGCAATGTTGAACTGCCGCCCATCAAGGCTCAGCGTCTTTGTCAGCCCCGTCACCGCGTGTTTCGACATGGTGTAGGGCACCGATCCCACCCGTGGCGCATGGGCAGAGATCGACCCGTTGTTGATGATCCGTCCGCCCTGTGGCGACTGGTGCCGCATCATCCCATAGGCTGCGCGGGCGCACAGGAACATGCCCGTGATATTGATGTTCGACAGGTTGAGCCAATCCTCGACCTTAATCTCGTCGATATGCGCCGCAGGAACGCCGACGCCTGCATTGTTGAACAACACATCAAGCCGGCCCCACGTGTCGCGCAGCGTCGCAAAGCCCGCCTCGACCTCGCTCGGCACGGTCACGTCAAACGGCAGGACGAGCGCGTTCTCATGCCCCTGTGCCGTCTCGGTCAGCGTTTCCGCGCGGCGACCGACCAGAGCCACCCGCCAGCCGTTTTCCAGGAAATGACGCGCCGTGGCCCGTCCGATGCCACTACCGGCACCTGTGATCATGATTGTTTTCATCGTGTTATCGCCCAAGTCAGCCCCCATTACACCGTCAGCAACACTGCGCCCGTTACACCGCCTGCTTCAATCGCGGCATGAGCCTCTGCGGCCTGCGTCAGTGGGAACCGACGCCAGACGTTTGGCTTGATCACACCGCGCTCTGCTGCATCGAACACGGCCTTTGCCCGCATGCGATATTCGGACTCTTCCACCGCATGGTTGGCAATAGTCGGGCGGGTGATGAACAGCGATCCCTTGGTGTTCAGCGTCGACATTTCGACCGCAGCAGGCGCGCCAGAGGATGCCCCCATCGACACCATCAACCCACGCGGGGCGAGGCAGTCGATGGACGTGTCAAACGTCGCACGCCCCACGCCGTCATAAACCACCTGAACCTTCGCGCCCTTGGTAAAGGTGCTCACCTCGTCAACGATGTTATCCGTGCCCCAGATCAACACCAGATCACAGCCCGCGGCCTTTGCCGTCTCAACACTATTCGCACCAGACACAACGCCGATCACCGTCGCGCCGATCTCTTTGGCGAGTGCGGTCAGGATCTGACCCACGCCGCCCGCAGCCCCGTAAACGAGGATCGTATCGCCCGCTTTGACTTCACCCGTGGCGGTCAGCAGATATTCCGCCGTGATCCCCTTGAACAAAATCGCCGCCGCGTCCTCAAAACTCAGCGCGTCAGGGATTTTCACGGCCCGCGCCGCAGGGATATTGCGGGCAGAGGCATAGGCCCCAACAGGCCCCAGAATATAGGCGATCCGATCCCCGACGCTGTAGCCCGTGACACCTTCGCCAATCGCCACAACGCGTCCAGCGCCCTCAAGGCCGAGCCCATTAGGAACTGCAAACGGCACTGTGCCCTTGCGCTGCATCACGTCGAGATAGTTGATCCCAATCGCCTCATGTTCGATCCGCAACTCCCCCGCTGCGGGGGCCACTGGCTCTACCTGAACGGCGTGCAAAACCTCGGGCGCACCGGTTGTCTCCAACCTGATCACTGTATCCATCGTCGGGCTCCTCCTCCCTGTCTTTCGGAAACGCTAGTGACCGTTTGAACGGTTCACAATCATTTCCCTGAGGGAACTGGCGCAGCCCGCCACGATTGCCAGCGATTTCCAAAAATTGGTTCAGATAGGGCGCCCCATCCACCGCTTTCGCACGACATTCCGCCCATGGGCCCCTTGGCTATGCGGTTGGGGATATCTCCCCCCTTGCAAAACGGACCTTTCCCCTACATAGACAGGCGCTGAACCCCACATAGGCTGCCTTTTCCATGACCGACCTGTCCCACATCCGGAACTTCTCGATCGTTGCTCACATTGACCACGGTAAATCCACGCTTGCGGACCGTCTGATCCAGTCGACGCAAACCGTTGCTGACCGCGATATGAAGGCGCAGCTTCTCGACAGTATGGACATCGAACGCGAACGCGGCATCACCATTAAGGCGAACACCGTCCGCATCGATTACCTCGCTGACAATGGTGAGAAATACGTTCTCAACCTGATCGACACTCCCGGACACGTCGACTTTGCCTATGAGGTATCCCGCTCCATGCGCGCGGTTGAAGGCTCGCTCTTGGTCGTGGACTCGACCCAAGGCGTTGAGGCGCAGACCCTCGCCAACGTGTATCAGGCCATCGACGCGAACCACGAAATCGTGCCCGTCCTGAACAAGATCGACCTCCCCGCAGCAGACTGCGAACGCGTGGCGGAACAGATCGAAGACGTGATCGGCATCGACGCCTCTGAGGCGCTTCAGGTCTCTGCGAAATCTGGCATCGGTATCAAAGAAACGCTCGAAGCCATCGTCCACCGTCTGCCCGCCCCCAAAGGCGACCGCGATGCTCCGCTCAAGGCGATGCTCGTGGACTCGTGGTACGACAGCTACCTCGGCGTTGTGGTCCTCGTCCGTATCGTCGACGGCGTTCTGCGCAAGAACGACAAGGTCAAATTCATGTCCAACGGCACCGTCCACCACGTGGACCGTATCGGCGTCTTCAAACCCGCCATGCTCGCCGTTGATGAACTTGGACCGGGCGAGATTGGCTTCCTCACCGCATCGATCAAACAAGTGCGCGACACCCGCGTGGGCGACACCATCACCCACGACAAAAAGGGCGCCGACACACCGCTTCCGGGCTTTAAGCCGTCGATCCCTGTGGTCTTCTGCGGCCTCTTCCCCGTCGACTCCTCCGAATTCGAGGACATGCGCGACGCGATCGAAAAACTCGCCCTCAACGACGCTTCCTTCTCCTACGAGATGGAATCCTCTGCCGCCCTCGGCTTTGGTTTCCGCTGTGGCTTCCTCGGCCTTCTCCACCTCGAAGTGATCCGTGACCGCATTGAGCGCGAATATAACATCGACCTGATCACCACTGCGCCTTCTGTGGTCTATCACCTGCACATGAAATCGGGCGAAGTGCGCGACCTGCACAACCCCGCTGACATGCCCGACCAGACCCTCATCGACCACATCGAAGAGCCCCGCATCAAAGCGACCATCCTCGTGCCCGATGAATACCTCGGTGACGTGCTCAAACTCTGTCAGGACCGCCGCGGCATCCAGCTGAACCTCACCTACGCAGGTTCCCGCGCGATGACCGAATACGACCTGCCCCTGAACGAGGTCGTCTTTGACTTCTACGACCGCCTGAAATCCGTGACCAAGGGCTATGCCTCCTTCGACTACCACCTTGTCGGCTACCGCGAGGATAACCTCGTCAAAATGTCGATCCTCGTGAACGAAGAACCCGTGGACGCGCTCTCCATGCTGGTCCACCGTGACCGTGCCGAAACCCGTGGCCGCGCCATGTGTGAAAAGCTCAAGGACCTGATTCCGCGTCACATGTTCAAAATCCCGATCCAAGCGGCCATCGGCGCCAAGGTGATCGCCCGCGAAACCCTCTCCGCCATGCGCAAAGACGTGACGGCCAAGTGTTACGGCGGCGACGCCACCCGTAAACGCAAACTTCTGGATAAACAGAAGGCGGGTAAGAAGAAGATGCGTCAGTTCGGCAAAGTCGAAATCCCGCAGGAAGCCTTCATCTCTGCGTTGAAAATGGACGATTGAT